>JAFLDC010000263.1 GCA_017302775.1 Sphingomonadales bacterium | reverse complement strand
AGGCCACCATTGGGGGTTGGCGGGGGCGCGATGACGAGCGTGCGAGCTGCAATCGGGTCCATCGGACTATTTCTGCTGCAGCTTATTTATGATGCCCTCACGTGCCGCGGGCGAATCCCAGTATATGCTTACGAATTTGAGGTTTCTGTTTTGGTCCTCATTTTTGATCCTGTGCCGTGAATTGCGCGGAATAACAATTACATCACATGCGCTTACCGGTTCGGACTCCTCGTCAATCTCGATAACGCCCCGACCCTCGATCAGAATGAATGTTTCCATTTCATCATGGCAGTCCCAAGTCGTTGCTTCACCGGGGCGTACGCTGGCTATCGCCCCGCCCCAATAAGTCGGGTCACATACGCCCTGCCAGGGAAACAGCCTCCGAAGGTCACAGCCATATTCATAGCTGGATTTGGAATCAGCCTCTCTGTCGATGTGAATCACCGCGATAGTTCCAACTAATAGTTTATTATATTTATCAAAAGTTGCAGCCTCATTTGGGGAAAGTCAATAGTATATTGTGAATACACTTATCTATTCAGCTGGATTGTTTTTCATAATTTGCCGAATTATTTACAGTTCAAATTCAGCAAAGCACGGCTCAGGGCACAGCCGGATCGGATAGCTGCGAAACTGGCCGTGCCGATCACGTTTCTGATCGCGGGCACCCCTTGCACAGCGGATGCGTCCCCACCTGCAACCGGCGACTGAAGCGCGTTTTATCCTTCAGCCCGGCGTACGCTCCTCGACCGCATCAAGTGCGCTCGCGAAGCCCTGGTCCCTCAGGAACGCGAGCAACGCCCCAGTGTCCCATTCCGGCTCGCGTGAGGCAGCGCCGTTCGCCGGGTGCGTATGCAGTGGCTGATTCAGATGGGCGATAAACGCCGCGGCTTGCGGAGAAACTTCCCAGCCCGGCTGCGCGCTGTTCAGCAATTGCAGCAGGAAGGCGTCATCAGCGCTGACAAGCGAGCAATCGAGGCGCAGGTTCAGTGCCGCCCGGCTTGCGGCAGCCTGCCCCAAAGCAAGGTCGCTATCGGAAATTCGGCCCGCCGCACTGGACCATAGCACCACCAAATCGGCCCAGCCGGTTACTTGTCTGGCATAGTCCAGGCTTGGCCCCAGCCGGTCGTCGAGCGGGAAATGCGACAACCGGAAATAAGTCTCTGCGGGATCGTGCAATGCCGGCCACAGGCCTGGCCCACAGTCCTCCGTTCCGGGATTGCCGTCGGCAGGATAGGCACGTCGCAGTCGTCCCATGCGCCACTTCAGCGCCACGCTGCCATCGCCCGCTGCAGCGAGAAGCAGATCGGCCGTTTCGTCGACAATGTCGCGGCAGATGAACAGCAGATTGCGGTGATCGCCCGTTTCGGCCAGCGCCTGCGCTGAATACTTGCGCCGCTTGATCATTTCCAAGGCGCAATGGCGCTTGAGCCGCAGGTGGTGATCGGCGATCGCTGCCTTGAATGCGGCTATCGCCTCGAACCCAGCCACGGGCAGCCCCGTTGCAACCCGGTGCAACCTGATCCGTTCGGCGATGGAAAAATTGTCGGCCTGGGTATTGCTCGGCGGCTGGCAGGCGCAGAATGCCGCCAACCGCGCGATCAGGGCGCGCAGCTCGTCCGGATCGAGCAGCGTAACATCCAGCCGGCGCTCACCGCAGGCCACGCTGACGTGATCGCGGCCCGATAGCAGGCCGCCCTGCAGGTCCTGCCGGGTGCAGATTGCAAAGAGATCGATATCGGAGCTGCGCACGGCCAGCCCGTCTGCGATCGACCCGGCCAGCAAGACCGGGCAGTCCGGCGGCAGACCCACGGTGCTGCGCAAAATGGTGGTAATCGGGTCTGGATCGACACCGGCATTCGTCAAGGCCAGGCGCCAATCGGCCCCCGTCACCGCGCGCTTACTCACGCTGGAACGGATACCTTGCCAAGCAGCGCATGAGCACGCGGTCGCAGGGTACTTTCGTAATACTCCACGGCGATTTCGGCGAGCACCCGGCGCGAGAGGATGCCGTAATGCTCAAGTCCGGCGTTCTGATCCTCGGCCAGAGCCAGCGCGGCCGAGCCACGGATATCCTCTTCGAGCTCGCCAAGTCTGGTCCAAAGTGTCGCGGCAAGACCGGGTTGCTGCTCCAGCAGCCACTCGACCGTCATCCACGCCAGATCAGCGTGGACTGCCTCTTCGGCAGCGATAATCGTCCATATTCCGGCGGCCTCGCCGGTGGTATGTTCGCTCGCATACCGGGCCTGTTCGGCAGCGATGCCCTCCTCGATGCAGCCATCGCAAAAGGTCGCAATGCAGATGTCACTGGCGGTTGGCTGCGTTTCGATCGACCCGACGACGTCAAGCGCGGTCGGGCCGATCGGCCGGTCAAGCAGCTTGCTGGCGAAGCCGAACGCCAGGCGCGCGTGGCGAACCTCGTCAGCAATCGCCGCAGCCGCCCGCTCCAAAAGATGCGGGGGCGCGCCGATGCCAACAAGTTCCAGCACGAATTTGGCGAACGAGGGTACGGAGGCGTGCTCGCCAAGCGCAATACGCGCCCAGGCTTCGCCAGCACGCCTCCGGTTGTCAGGCTGCATTTAGTTGGCAATCCAGTCGCTGCGGTCCGCAAGTTCGGCAAGGCGCGTGCCTTCGACGCGGAACGGGCGCCCGACTGCAACACCCGCAACCGATGCGAGTGCACGTCCTGCCGAAATCCGACCCACCAATACGCCCGATTCGACCAGCGAAAACGTGTTGGCAAGATCGCCATAACGCGACGACTTGGCCGCCGCTCCGGCCAGACCCTTTGCCTCTTTCGGCTTGTCGAGTGCGAGATACAGCAGTGCAAGCCGGCCGGACACGAACGGATCTCCGGGAAGATCCTTGAGTGCCGCCGAAAAGGCCTTCACGGCCTCGTCCTTGCGGTCTTCCTGGAAGAGCGCCTCGCCGAGCAAGCTATGGGATGAATAGGTTTCGCCCGATACCACCGACTGGACTTTGAGCTTCGGCGCTGCCGCAGCAAGGCGCTGGGCCGCCGCAAGCGCTTCGTCATGCTTGTTCTGCTTGAGCAGCACAATCGCGTAACGCGCCAGCGCCTCGGCCGAAATGTCGGCGTTGGCATCGCCGATCAGCTTGCGATATTCGCGTTCGGCCCATTCATCCTGATCAGCCAGCTCAAAAAGCTGGCCTTGCGCAAGGGCAACCGCATCGTCGCCCAATGCGCTGACCCGCTTGAGCGTAGCGCTCACTCCGCTGGAAACTTCGGCAGCGAGTAAGGCCTTCGATTTGTCAAATTGCCGAGTCATCTACAATCCCTTCTTGTTTTCAGTTGTAAGGATGCGACTCAATATATTATTATTGCTCAATCCAAACACTACTATTGACTTTCGTCAATCCCTCAAGACAATTGAATATCGCATGTGCTTGTGAACAGTGATGTTTTTATATATTGAATTGATTTAATATTTGGCATTTTAAACGCGTTATCCGCGGTCGGCTTTCACTTCTGGTGAAATGGAACTGACGATTGAAATGAATCACCGGATACAGGAAGCAGGCCGGATGCTAGTCGATCACGTCGTCATCGGAACAGGATTTTCCGGCCTTTCGATATCCCATGCGCTGCAAAAGGATGGCGCAGATGATATCGTGATACTTGAACGTGCGCCAGAAATCGGCGGCGTCTGGTTCAAGAACCGCTATCCCGGCTGTTCGTGCGACGTGCCCTCCTATCTTTACGCGCTGGAAGACATGCCCCCTTACAATTGGTCGCGGCGTTTCCCGAGGCGCGATGAAATTCACGATTACTTGAAGACCTGCTTTCGAACGACCGGCCTGGACCGCCATATCCGCTTCAACACCACCGTCAAAAAGTTGATCTGGCTCGAAAGCGAAGATCGCTGGGAGGTCAGCTGCCAATCGGGCGACCAGTTCAAGGCCCGGTTTGTCTATGCGGCCACGGGCCAGGTGCCGCGACCGACCATGCCGGATATTCCCAGCTTGCAGAGCTTTGAAGGCCGGTTGTTCCATTCCAGCGATTGGCCCGAGGATCTCGATCTCGCCGGTCAGCGCGTGGGCGTTATCGGGACCGGGGCGAGCGGAGTTCAGATGGTGGCGGGCATTGCCGAAAAGGCCGCGCACCTGACGGTATTCCAGCGCAACGCCCCCTATGTGTTTCCGCGCAACGACCGCCCGTTCCATCGCTGGGAACTGCGCCTGTTGTCATCCGGCAAGATCTGGCGAGCGCTTTACCGGCACTACTTGTACTGGAAGCACGAGTTGAACGGGATCGCCTATTTCAGCATCCAGCCGCTGCTGAAGGTCGTCCGTTATAACACCTTGCGCCAGGTGCGGCGTTTCCTGCCCGACGAGAGCACGCGGCAGGGCGCAACCCCCTCATATGCCCCGGGCTGCAAGCGCGTTCTGGTCAATGACGATTACTATCCAACGTTCGCGCAGGGCCATGTGCAACTGATCACAGCGGCGATCGATCGGGTCGAGGGGCGGCAAATCGTCTGCGCCGACGCCAGTCGGCATTCGCTGGATATCGTGGTCGTGGCGACCGGTTTTGACGGCACGCGGCCCATGCCCGGGATCGAGGTGACGGGCCGAAATGGACTGAGTCTTCATTCCCATTGGGACGAGAACGGAACCCGCGCCTTCTATGGGACACAGGTCAACCAGTTCCCCAATCTCTTCCTGTTGATTGGCCCGAATGTGGGGCTTGCCCACAATTCCGTGCTTTACATGATGGAATCGCAAGTACGCTTCATCCGAAACATAGTGCGGTGGGCA
>JAFLDC010000262.1 GCA_017302775.1 Sphingomonadales bacterium | reverse complement strand
TGGGCCAGCGCAGGGGCCGGCGCCAGTGACAAACCAAGGCCCAGCAGGCAACAAAAATGCCGCCGCCTAGCTGAAGATGTCGGGATCATTGCTGTTGCCGCCGCGCCCCTCGAGCCAGGCTTTCGCATCGGGTTTGAATAGCTGCAGAATGGCATAAAGCTGGAGGCCCGTGGTCAGCAGGGTCAAAACCGCGGTAACCGGTCCACGTTCAAGCAGCGTAGCGATCGCGGAAACGATGCCGAGCAGACCGATGCCGGTCAGGACAACCAGGATCCATTTGGCGACATTGCTCGCTTTGCGGGCAATCAGGAACCACAGCAACAGTGGAATAGCGAAACTGAAGACCAGGGTGATCATCAGAAAGCTGCTGCCGAAGCCAAGCTGGGCAGCGTTGGGATCGGCGTTGAGCATCGCCACGCTGTCCTGGAAACCGATCACGGAATGAACCAGGCCGATGGCAAGCGAGAGCAGGAAAAATCTGTCAAACGTCACGATTGAGGCTGGGCGCATGAACTTATCTCCCGTTGATGCGATTGGACCATGGCGCAAAACGGCCGGGCCCGCAAATCATGCTAAAGGGGCGTGAAATCGAGCCCGATATCGGCTGCCGGAGCGCTTTGCGTAAGACGACCGACCGAGACGTAGGTGACACCCGTGGCCGCGATCGCGGCAATCGTATCAAGCCGCACCCCGCCAGAGGCTTCGCACGGTACGCGCCCGCCGATCAGATCGACAGCTTCACGCAGCTCGGTCACACTCATGTTGTCAAGCAACAGGTGGCTGGCTCCGGCAACGATGGCGGGATCGATCTGGTCGATCCGGTCGACTTCGCAGATGATCCTGCTGACGCCGGCTGCGCGGGCGCGCCCAACGGCCTCGGCGACATCACCGGCGACCAGCACATGGTTGTCCTTGATCATCGCCGCGTCCCACAGTCCCATGCGGTGGTTTTGTGCGCCGCCCATCCGGGTCGCATACTTTTCCAGGTGGCGCAGGCCGGGAATGGTCTTGCGGGTGTCGAGCAGAATCGCCTGACCGGCCATGGCGTCGACATAGGCACGGGTCATTGTGGCAATGCCGGACAGATGTTGCGCGGTGTTAAGTGCAGAGCGCTCTGCCGTCAGCATTGCACGGGCGTTGCCGGTCAGCCGCATCAGGTCGGTCCCGCCGGGGACCTGTGCGCCCTCCTCGGCCAGCATTTCGATCTCGATGGCCGGGTCCAGCGCGCGAAAGAATGCGGCGGCGATCGGCAGCCCGGCCACGACGATCGGATCGCGGCTGTCCATGACGCCCGAAAAACGCATGTCAGCGGGTATCACGCTTTCGCTGGTTACATCGTGACCGCCGCCAGGCAGGCCAAGGCCAAGATCTTCATCAAGCGTGGCACGGACGAATTGGTCGATATCGAAACCGGGAAGTGTGAAGGTCATGCCACCCGTTTCACCACAAACGACGTGCAACGCAACAGTCTGCCCAATCGATCAATGCACAAACCGGGCAACCACATCGCGATAGCTGCGCGATACCTTCACGTCGGCACCGCTTTCCAGCACCAGAAAACATTCGCCGTTGGTGTGCGGTTTGACCTGGCGGACATTGTTGAGGTTGACGATCCACGACCGGTGGACCCGCTGGAACACGCGCGGATCCAACCGCCGCTCAAGGTCTTTCATCGTTTCACGCAGGATCAGGCTGTTGTCGGCGGTGTAGATAACCATGTAGTCGCCGGCCGCTTCAATCCGTTCGATCGAATCTACATCAACCCGGAAAATCTGGCCCTTGTCCTTGATATTGATGAGCTTTTCATAGCGGTTGGCATGTTCCGGCTCGTCCGGCATCGCTTCCATCGCATCCGGCGCGACTTCGGCAAGAACGCTTTTGAGCTTCTCGGCTTCTTCGCTGGCCTGCTTTTCCGCGATCCTCAGCCGGACCCGCTCCATGGTGTCCGCCAACTTGTCTTCATCCACCGGCTTCATCAGATAGTTGACCGCATTGGCTTCGAACGCGCGCACCGCATGCTCTTGATAGGCGGTAACAAACACGATCAGCGGCGGTTCGATTTCCATGATGCCCTTGACCACCGAGAATCCGTCAAAGCCGGGCATCTGGATATCAAGGAATACCAGATCAGGCTTTTCGGTCTTGATCTTGCGGATCGCCTCACGCCCGTTCGAGCAGGTGTCGATGATCTCGACATCGGGGAACTTTTCCAGCCGCAGTTGAAGCCCCTGGATGGCAAGCTTCTCGTCGTCGACGATAATGGTGCGAATGGTCATGCGGGGGTCCCGATTGGCTGGCTGGTCAAGACTGCGCGCTTGTCATCGGAAAGGGCGTGCGCGGCGCTTTCACGGCGTTCAAAGGGAAGTTCGATCAGCACGGCAAAACCTCCCTCTGCGGGCTCCATCGTCTCGAAGCGATGGTCTTCGCCATAGGCCTGGGCCAGGCGATCACGAATGTTCGCCAGACCGACGCCCGTGGAAACCTGTTCGCCGCCATCGAATGTCACGCCGGTTAACCTGTTGTGCGTCCCCCCCGATTGCAAGCCCGGCCCCGTGTCAGAGACGGTGATGCGAAGGTTTGGGCCGACGAGTTGCGCTGCGATGGTGATTTCCGCTCCGGCTTCCTGGGGGCTTACGGCGTATTTGATGGCATTTTCGACCAGCGGTTGCAGTAGCAGCGAGGGCAGCAATGCCGCCTCGGTACCCGCTTCAACTTGAAACCGGGTGCGAAGCCGTTCTTCAAAGCGCATCCGCTCGATCTCGAGATAGAGTTTCAGCGTTTCGATTTCCTGCGCGACGGTCACCCGTCCGGTAGGTTCGTTGACCAGCGTATACCGCAGGAACGAACTCAACCTGCTGAGCATGGCATTGGCGGGTTCGGTCTGCTTGAGCAGCACCAGCGTAGAAATCGAATTCAGCGTGTTGAACAGAAAGTGCGGATTGAGCTGGTAGCGCAGCATCGCCAGCTGAGCCTGAGTCGCCTGGCTCTCCAGCTGAAGCATCTGATCATTTTGCTCCTCGATCTGAAGGAAGAAATTGATCATGTAATACAGCGCAGACCAGGCCAGCAGCAGCGTTCCGTCGATGTAGAACAAGCCCAGAATTCGCTGCGCGAAGCCAGCTCCGGCGTCACCCGCATAGAGCCCGTTCACCCACGCGTCGACAAACGCATAGAGCCCCGTGGCGACTGGCATGATCAGTGCGGTCACCCCCCAGGTAATCAACGGACGCCGATTGATCAGTTGCCGGTATACAACCGAAAGGATCAGCGTGATCGACAGACCCGTGATGGTCGAAATCAGGACCAGGACAAGGTATGACAGCGGCTGGCCATTGGCCAGGCCTGAGGCCGCGCGCAACAACATCGCCCCGCCCCAGCCCGCGGCCTGGAGCCGCCAAAAGGCGCGGTTCTTGTTAGCGAAGAACGGGATCGGGCGAAAAGGCAGGACGGCCATGGGCTGCCTTTAGCAGGTTTTACCAAACGCCAAGAGATGAATTACTTGCGGCGCGCGGCGGCGACGGCCTTGCTCAGCGCCTCTGCGCCGACTGCGCCGGCCAACAGCTGATCGCCGACAACCCAACTTGGAGTTCCGTTGATACCCAGCTGCCGTGCCAGCTCCATATTGGCCACCAGCTCCGCTTGCACCTTAGGGTCCTTGATGAAGATGCGGGCACGGTCGAGATCGAGTCCGGCGGCGCGAGCCGCTGCCTCGATCGAGGCAGCATCGGTCCGCCCGGCAGCAAACATGGCCTTGTGGAACGCCGGGTATTTCCCCTGCTCGGCTGCGGCTAGCCCCCATCGGGCGGCGTCAGGGCTGGTGGGGGCAATGATTGGCAGTTCGCGCACGACGATCCGCAGATCCGGATTTGCGGCGATCAGCGCTTCGACATCGGGAACGCTCTGGCGGCAGTAGCCGCAGGCGAAGTCCGTAAATTCCACCAGCGTCACCGTACCCTGGGGATTACCCATTACCATGCCAGGGAATGGTGTCTCCAGCCGGTCACCCGCAGCCGCGAGCTCTTTGCCGGTGTCCTTGCTGCGCAGGTTCTCCATAGCTTCGGGGAGTATTTCCGGATGCGTGAGGATATATTCGCGCACCGTGGCTTCGACCGCCGCCTTGTCAACTCCGCTCGCGCCGGAAGTATGCGCGTAAGTATAACCGGCCGCCCCACCAGCCAGCAGCAGCAGCACTGCGGAGAGAGCGAGAGGAAGGGTGGCGCGCGCATTGTCAGTCATGACAACGGCAGCTACCTGCGTTTCTTCTGCTGTTCAATCGCTGCGCGCGCCTGCATCGCGATATCCCCTGCCCGAATCCAATCCGGCGAACCTTTGGGCAAGCTTGCCTGGGCCATCGCGGCGCTGCGTTCTGCCGCAAAGTAGTTCAGCTGCAGCACTTGCTGTTCCGCGCTGGCCAGCTGCGCCCGCGGAATATCGCCCTTCATTCCGTAGATAACGCCCAACTGATACCAGGCGAAGGGGTTCTCGCGGTCACGCGAAACAGCGGCGCGCAACATCCGCTCGGCCTCATCCAGTTCCTGCGGGTTTTCGGTGGCGATCAGGGCATGGCCGAACGTAGTGGCGATCAGCGGGTGATAGCCCGACAATTCCGTGGCGCGGCGCAGCGGTGCAAGCGCTTCGGCCGGGCGCCCCGATTCGAGCAGGATCTGACCTTTCAGTTCAAGGAAATAGGGATCGTTCGGGTTGTTCGCGATCAGGCTGTTTGCTTCGGCCAAGGCCTTGTCCGGATAGGCCGCCTTATGCCAGGCATAGGCGCGGGCATAGAGTGCCGGAACGCTCTTG
>JAFLDC010000261.1 GCA_017302775.1 Sphingomonadales bacterium | reverse complement strand
ATCGTGCCTGTCGCGAAGTCCAGCACGCCCTTGAATTCCCCGCCCAGACCAATCGGCCACGACATCGGCACGACATCAAGCGCCAGGGCATCGGCCACTTCGTCCAGCGTTTCAAATACCGACCGCCCCTCGCGGTCCACCTTGTTGACGAAGGTGATGATCGGCACCGAGCGCAGCCGGCACACTTCGAACAGCTTGCGGGTCTGCGGCTCGATCCCCTTGGCGGCGTCGATCACCATGATCGCAGAATCCACCGCGGTCAGCGTGCGGTAGGTATCTTCGGAAAAGTCCTCGTGCCCCGGGGTATCGAGCAGGTTGAAGGTCACGCCGCCGCGTTCGAACGTCATCACCGATGAGGTGACGGAAATCCCGCGTTGCTGCTCGATCTTCATCCAGTCCGACCGTGCCCGGCGTGCCGCGCCGCGCGCTTTGACCTGACCGGCCAGATGGATCGCCCCGCCTTGCAGCAGCAGCTTCTCGGTCAGCGTGGTCTTCCCCGCGTCGGGGTGCGAAATGATGGCAAAGGTGCGGCGGTTGGACATGGTTGGCGGCCATTAGCGGGGACAGTTGCGAAAGTCATCGGGCGATTGTTGGCGGCGGCCCGAACACCACACCCAACGCGCTGCGAAACAGCTGTTACCTTTCGTGAGGAGGCGGCCAGCGCGTTCAATCAAAATATTAATATTGCTGCACAATTTGTGCTGAGGCGGATAGCTGACCGGCCGTTTGCCATGCCCGAAGTGTAAACTTAGCGGGGGGTGCCGCTGGGGGAACACCACCGGTCGGATCGGGGCAACCTGGCTGACGGGACGCGGGATGCTCATCCGCCAACCTAAGCCAGAAATGCGCGGAGTAGGAAAGCAGGCCGTGGCATCGGGCCTGGCGATCGGGGCCGGCTTACCCCAGCCCGTCTTTCAGCAGGGCATTGGCCTGCGCCGCCACTTCACCCAGATCGGTGCTGCCGTCCATCACGCCGAAACGCAGACCCAGAAACACGTTCATCCCCATGATCGCCCAAGCGTGGACTTCGCTCGGCTCTACCCCCAGCTCCCCGCTGGCCCGCGCGGCCTGCAACCGTTCCAGGATACGGGCGGCGGTGTTCTGGTAGTGCGCGCGCCAGTCTTCCGGCGCGACGAATTCGGCTTCGTCGATGATCCGGTAGATTTCCTTGTGGCTGCGCGCAAAATCCAGAAACGCTGCCAGCGCGACCCCTTCGGCCTCGATCGCGCCGCCGGTGTGGTTGACCAGCACCGGGGCGACATGATCGCGCACGCGGCCGCTCATATCCCCCACCAGCGCCTTGAACAGCGCCTCCTTGCTTTCGAAATAGGTGTAGAAGCTGCCGAGCGCGACCCCGGCGCGGATCGTGATCGAAACAATCGAACTTTCGTGAAAACCCTTCTCGCCGAATTCGGCGGCGGCGGCATCCAGGATCGCGCGCTGGGTACGGCGGCCCCGCTCGGTCCGCGGCGCGCGCAACTGTCCGGTGCCGTTCAGGGCCACCCCGCCCCGGCCGCTGCTGCCGCCGTTTCCTGCCGCCGGTGTTGCAATCGCGCCACGTTCTTCCACTTTCGGCCACTCCCCCTCGCTCGCTCAGCATAACAAAGTTGAAAGTTGGTTCAACTTTTATATATAGAGCCCTACCGGCCCGTTGCCGAACGCACGGGCGACTGTTTTTACAGGAGAGGGAACCTACCCCATGAACAAGACCGCCCTGCTTTGCCGTGCCTCGCTGATCGCCAGCGCTTTTGTCGGTTTCACCGCCATGCCGGCGCATGCCCAGGATGCTGACGCTTCAGCCGAAGCTGAATCGGGTGAAATCATCGTGACGGCGCGTCGCCGTGAAGAAAGCCTGATCGACGTGCCGGTAGCGATCACCGCGCTCTCGGGCGATCAACTGGCCGCTCAGGGCGCGATGGACATCACCGCCCTGGCCGAACAGGTTCCCAACGTGACGCTGGAAGCCAGCCGCGGCACCAATTCCACCCTCTCTGCCTTCATCCGCGGGATCGGCCAGCAGGATCCGGTTTCCGGGTTTGAACAGGGCGTCGGCATCTACCTTGACGATGTCTATCTCAACCGTCCGCAAGGTGCGGTGCTGGACATCTATGATGTTGAGCGGATCGAAGTGCTGCGCGGCCCGCAGGGCACGCTGTATGGCCGCAACACCGTGGGCGGCGCGGTCAAGTATGTTACCAAGCGCCTGCCCAACGATGCCCGCCTCAATCTGCGCGGCACCTATGGCAGCTACAACCAGCTGGACGGCGTCATCACCGCATCGACCCCGCTGGATGCAGACGGCGTGGTCCGTGTCGGCGGTTCGTTCGCGCGGCTGACCCGCGATGGCTTCGGCACCAACCTTACCACCGGCGCCGACAACTATGACAAGAACGTCTATGCCGCACGCGGTACGCTGGAAATCCACGGCACCGATTTCTTTGCCCGCCTTTCGGGCGACTGGGTGCATGACAAGTCGCTGGCCCGTGGCGGCCACCGCCTGATCACCAGCCTCAACACCGCCACCCCGGTGCTGTCGGATGTCTATGACACCCGCGGCGGCCTGGTTTCGCCGGCGCAGGACGTCGAAGGCTGGGGCGTTTCGCTGTACCTTGAAGCACAGCCGACCGACGGCCTGACCTTCCGCTCGATCAGCGCCTACCGCAAGGATGACAGCTCGAGCCCGATCGATTTCGACGCGCTGCCCGCCGTCGACGTTGACGTTCCGGCGTTCTACAAGAACACCCAGGCCAGCCAGGAATTCCAGGTCCTCTACGACAGCGACCGGGTGCACGGCCTGTTCGGGTTCTATTACCTGCAGGCCAGCGCGCTGACTCAGTTTGACGTGCGGCTGTTCACCACCCTCGCCGGATTGACGGGTTATACCGAAGCCGACATCGACACTGAAACCACCGCCTTCTTTGCCGACTTCACGTTCGACATCACCGATCAGCTCAGCCTGTCACTGGGCGGGCGTTACAGCTGGGATGAGCGCAGCGCCTATATCCTGCGCCAGAACTACCTGGGCGGCGGCTCGCCGACCTTCGGCGGCGCTGGCGTGGCATTTGGCGCTCCGGGCACCAACTTCCGCGGCACTGAAAGCTGGAAGAAGTTCACCCCGCGCGCTTCGCTGGCCTTCAAGCCGAGCGACGACCACACCCTTTACGCCTCGTACTCGCAGGGCTTCAAGGGCGGCGGCTTCGATCCGCGCGGCGCGGGTTCGAACGCTCCGGATCTGAACGGCAACGGGACCCGCGAAGACAGCGAAATCGCTGCCTTCCTCAGCTTCCGTCCGGAAAAGGTCGATAGCTACGAAGTCGGCTACAAGGGCCGCCTGCTCGATCGCAAGATGACCGTCGCCCTCGCCGGGTTCTGGGCCGATTACAAGGACGTGCAGATCCCCGGTTCGGTGGCCTGCACCGTGGGCGGCCTGCCCAGCTTCTGCGGCGTGGTCTCCAACGCCGGCAAGGCCCGCCTGCGCGGCTTCGAAGCGGAAACGCGGCTGAACCTGGGTGCGCTGACGCTGAGCGGTTCGGTTGGCTACATCGATGCCAAGTTCCTCAGCTACATCACCAACATCGCCGGTACCCCGACCGAAGTGGCGCAGTATCGCAAGATCCAGAACACCCCGGCATGGAGCGGCAACGTCAATGCCGCTTATACCGTGCCAGTCGGTGACGGTGCGCTCGTGCTGGGCGGCGGGATGTCGTTCAAGAGCAAGACCTATCAGTTCGAAGTGCCCAACCCGTACCTCGATCAGGATGGTTATACGCTGTTCGATGCCTCGCTGGTATATACCGCGCCCAACAAGGTCTGGAGCCTGGGCGTCTATGGCAAGAACCTGACCGACGAGCGTTACAAGACCTCGGGCTACACCTTCATGGCTGCCAATGCGACCACGGGCGTGATCAACACCCCGCTGGCATCGGCACTGGGCCGCGAAGGCATCCTGACCGCGTACTATGGCAGCCCGCGGCAAATCTATGTGACTGCTACGCTGAACTTCTGATCCGTTCCTCCCTGTCCGGCCCGTCGCAAGGCGGGTCGGACAAGAAGACTTGTGCGCGCTGGCCTTCAACTGTGAAGGTCAGCGCGTTCTTTTGAGGATGACATAAACCGCCCCCGCCCCGCCGTGCCGGGGATGAGCGCCGCGCACTGCCGCAATCCGGCTGGCATGCGATCCCGCCGCCAGCCAATCGAGCAGCTTGGCCCGAATCGCCCCGCGCCGGTCACCGCGATCGGCCGCTTCCGCCCTGCGCGGCTTTCCCGTGATCACCAGCACCATGCGCGCGCCCATGCTGACCGCCTGGGCCAGCCCGTGATCAAGCCGGGCGTGCGCTGCATCCAGGCTGTGTCCGTGCAGGTCCAGCGTGAAATCCGGGCTGATCGCGGCCCGCGCCAGCTTGCGCTCCCACGATCCGTCAAGCCCGTGCGAATCCAGCGGACGCGGCGCCTTATCCGCCACCCGGATTGCGGGCGGCGGCGATGGTGCCACCCGTAACGGCTTTGGCATGGACTTTACCTGCAGCCCGGGCGCGACCGGAGCGGGATCAGCGGCGCGCGGTGCAGCAGGCTGACCGCGCCGGATCGGCTTTACCGTCCGGGCTATGCGGTCCCACAGTTCGGCTTCCTCATGCGTGAGGCCGCGAGGCGGGCGCATTACTGGCTTTGCTGAAGCTTTTTGAGCGTGCCTTTGGGCAGAAACAGCAAAGCCTCTCCGCGCCCGCTCATCCCGCCGGCGGTCTGGCGCGCCGAGGTGCCGGCACCCCAGAAGGTGTCAAACCGGTTGCTGCCCTTGATTGCCCCGCC
>JAFLDC010000260.1 GCA_017302775.1 Sphingomonadales bacterium | reverse complement strand
GCGGTGGTGCTGGCGGGCAAGGGTATCGCCGGCTTGCAGGAAGCGGGGATGATCGACATCGCGCCGCTCGCACAAATACCGCGCATTCCGGTGCTCGGCCTGTTTCCGACTTGGGAGTCGGTTGGCGCGCAGTTCCTGACCGTGGCGATCATAGCAGCGGGCGCATGGTACAATGGCAGCCTTGCCAGAAGGCGGGGTGTCGCGTGACGGGGAAACCAGATACCGTTGATGCTTGCTGCGGCGCAGCCTCGGCGGTCGTCCCGACGGCTTCAGGCGCGTCGCATCTAGTCTCTGGCGTACCGGACGGCAGCAGTGTCACCCGCCTGAAGATCGCGCAGATGGATTGTCCGACCGAGGAAGCCCTTATTCGCAAACGGCTCGGCGCGATGAGCGAGGTCCAGGCACTCGAATTCAATCTGATGCAGCAGCTCCTGACGGTGACGCACCGGGAGGGCTCACTGCCGCAAGTTCAAGCGGCCATCCGAGAGCTCGGCATGGAGGCCGAAACGCTCGAAGCGCAGCGCGCGCAGACAACGGACGAGGCGGAACCGGCTAAGCCCTGGTGGCCATTTGCCCTGGGCGGCCTCGCCTCGCTGGCCGCCGAGATCGCGCATTGGGCTGGAATACCTGAATGGGCGGTCGCGCTGCTTGCCTTGTGCGCTGTCGTCAGCTGCGGGGTAGACACTTACCGCAAGGGCTGGATCGCGCTGCGCCACGGCAATCTCAATATCAACGCGCTGATGAGCATCGCGGTGACGGGCGCTCTCATATTGCGGCAATGGCCCGAGGCCGCCATGGTCATGGTGCTGTTCACCATTGCCGAATTGATCGAGGCGCAATCGCTCGACCGTGCCCGCACCGCAATTCGCAGCCTCGTGCAGCTCGCACCGGACTTTGCCACGGTCCGGCAGCCGGATGGGTCGTGGGCCGAGCGCGCTGTTGCGGATGTGTCGCCCGGAGATGTCCTGCGCATCAAGCCCGGCCAACGCGTAGCTCTCGATGGCGCCATTATCAGCGGTCACTCGACGCTCAACCAGGCCGCCATCACTGGCGAAAGCCTGCCGGTCGAGAAGGTGCCAGGCGATCAGGTTTTTGCCGGCACCCTCAACGAATCCGGCTCGTTCGAGTATCTCGTGACCGCCGATGCAAGCCATTCGACGCTTTCGCGGATCATCGAGGCGGTCGAGGCTGCACAAGGTGTCCGCGCACCCACGCAGCGCTTCGTCGACCAGTTCGCCCGAATCTACACACCGGTCGTGTTTCTGGTCGCGGTCGCGGTCGCCCTCGTTCCGCCGCTTGTGCTTGGTGGTAGTTGGCATGACTGGATCTACAAGGCGCTGGTCCTGCTCGTGGTTGCCTGCCCCTGTGCGCTGGTCATTTCGACACCGGTCACGATCGTGAGCGGTTTGGCGGCTGCGGCGCGTGCGGGGATTCTGATCAAGGGCGGGGTCTATCTTGAACAGGGGCACAAGCTTTCGGTGCTCGCCCTCGACAAAACCGGGACCATTACCCATGGCAAGCCGACGCTCACCGATACGGTGCAACTCGAGCAAGTCGATGGCATCGATTGCCTGCGCATTGCCGCGAGCCTCGCATCCCGTTCGGACCATCCCGTTTCGTTTGCGATTGCCAAAGCCGGTAGCAAGGCGGGCATGGTGTTGCTTGACGTTGAGGGATTTGCCGCCCTGCCAGGTCGAGGCGTGAAGGGCAGGATCGGCGTTGTGGACTATCAGCTCGGCAATCACCGGCTGATCCACGAAACCGGTATGTGCTCGCCCGAGGTCGAAGCGCGGCTCAAAAGTCTTGAGGAACAGGGCAAAACGGTGATTGTCCTGACCGACGGGACGCGTGCCTTCGCGCTCTTCGCCGTCGCCGACACCATCAAGGATAGCAGCCGCCTAGCCATTCCGGCATTGCGCGAACTGGGCATCGAGACGGTCATGCTGACCGGCGACAATGTGCGGACAGCCAGCGCCATTGCCTTGCAGGTTGGGATCGACAAGGCTCTTGGCGACCAGCTTCCCGAGGACAAGCTTCAGGCGATTGAAGGCTATATCCGCAAAGGCCGCTTTGTCGGCATGGTCGGGGACGGCATCAACGACGCGCCCGCGCTTGCGCGCGCCGATATCGGCTTTGCCATGGGCGCCGCCGGTTCGGACACGGCCATCGAGACGGCCGACGTCGCCTTGATGGACGACGACCTCAACAAGATCGCGCGCTTCGTTCGAATATCGCAAAAGACCCGCACCGTATTGCTCCAGAACACCACCCTGGCGTTGGGCATCAAGGCAGTTTTTCTGGCGCTTACCATGCTCGGCTATGGCACCATGTGGATGGCCGTATTTGCCGACATGGGCGCCAGCCTCCTCGTGGTGGCCAACGGCCTCAGACTGCTTCGACGCTAATGCGCACAGTAGCAACAACGGCGCTCCTGGTTTCGCAATTCTCTCAAGATGGGCTCGGATGGTCATGACCGAAGCCTGTGCTGCGGGGATCGACACGGGGTTCGTGTCCCTGGGCTATACCAAAGTTGCCCTATTGGGCGTGGTTCAGGGAATCACCGAACTGCTGCCGATTTCCTCGACGGCGCATATGCGCATTGTCCCCGCCCTGCTGGGGTGGCAGGATCCCGGTTCGGCCTTTTCAGCCGCGATGCAACTGGCCGCGCTTGCTGCCGTGATCAGCTATTTCTGGCAAGACGTGCGGCACCTTGCGGTCGGGTCGGTTTCGGCGCTCGCCCATCGACGGTTTGCCGATCCCGAACTTCGTCTCGCGATCTCTATTGCACTGGCGACGGTGCCGATAACACTTGGGGGTATCCTGCTGTCGGGCAGGCTCAATGCCTGCCATTCGCCGCTTCGTTCGCTGCCTGTGATCGGTTGGGCATGCATCGTGATGGCGGCGCTGATGGCGCTCACCGAGATATTCGCACGCCACCGCCGTGGCGTCGAAAATGCGTCATTGGTCGATGCGTTGCTGGTCGGGCTCGCGCAGGTCGGCGCCCTCATTCCCGGTGTTTCGCGCTCGGGATCGACATTGACTGCGGCACTTGCGCTTGGATTCAAGCGGGCAGATGCAGCTCGGTATTCGTTCTTGATTGGCATCCCGGCGATCGCTCTGGCGGGCTCGAAGGAGCTGTGGGAGCTGCACAGGGCCAGTCTCGACATTTATGGTTGGTCGGTCTTGGCGTTCGGTCTCGCTGTTGCATCCGCTTCAGCGTTTGCGGCAATATGGACGCTTTTGCGCATCCTTGAGCGGTTCTCAGTTTGGCCATTCGTCATTTATCGCGGTTTCATGGGGATTTTGCTCTTGTCCGCAACCGCAAATGGGCTGGTGATATGAAGGTCAAACTTGCGAACCATGGCGCTAGAAAGCCTTTGAAGCTTGTTTTCCATGCTGCTACGCAGAATTGGATGCGGTTTCGTTTCACTTCGTTATTTGTCCTGGTCGGGCTCTTAATTGGCATAGTCGTTATGCCGAGCTTGGCGCACTCCGCTATCAGCGGCTCCGCCCACGGCAGCGAAATTTTGGCTGTCGAAGAAGTTGGCGAAACCGATCACTCGCACTCGCAAGGGTCCGACAAGGACATGCCGTGCCATGCGGTCAGCCACCATCATTGCAGCATCGCCCTGCAACTTGACGCGCCGCGCATGAATCTGAGCACTTTGACAAGGGATGCGTTGGTGCGTCCTGCTGCGACCGCGCCACTCGCTTCGCGCAGCCAAGCACCGCCACTCGACCCTCCACTCGCCTGAACCATGCCGCCGCGCGGGGGACTGTCCCCGCGCGCAAGTGACATGTGTTCAGGAGTTCCCAAATGAAATTGTCTTTGCGTGCCGCCTTGCTGGCGGGTGCGCTTGTCGTCAGCAGCGGGGTGGCTTTGGCCGAACCCGTCAGTCTGGTGCAGGCGCTCGCCCAAGCGGCGGAAAAGTCACCGCGTATTGCCCAAGCAAGAGCCTTGGCCAATGCCGCTGAGGCACGGGCGCGGCAGGCCGGCGCTTCGCCCAATCCCGAGCTGAGTGTGCAGGTCGAAAACTTCGCCGGAACGGGCGTGTTTCAAGGTTTCCGCAGCACTGAGACGACGCTGGCGATTAGCCAGCGTTTCGAGCTTGGCGGGAAGCGGGGCGCGCGGGTCGCTGTCGCGTCGGCCGAACGGGATTCCGCATTCCTGTCGCTGAAACGCGCCGAAGCCGATCTTGCGCGCGACGTTCGGCTTGCCCATGCCGAGCTACGCGCTGCTGAAGACCGCGCCTTGCTCGCCCGCGAGAATGTTGCCCAGGCACGCGAACTGGCGCGAACTGCACGGGTGCTGGTCGAAGCCGGCCGCGACCCGCCCTTGCGCCAGCTGCGCGCCGATGCGGTGCTGTCCGAAGCGCAGGCCGAGGAGGCCCGCCGGTTCGGCGAACTGCTCGCCGCGCGCCGACTGCTGTCCGACCTGACTGGCAGCAGCGATCCCGAATTGTCCGCCGAGCCGCTTTACGACGAAGCCGCACCCGGCATCTTGCCGCCCGCGACACCGACGCTCGACGAGCAACTTGCCGTCGCCGAATGCAGCGCCGCTCAGGCGCGGATCCGGGTCGCGCAGGCCGAGGGGATTCCCGACATCACCGCTAGTGGCGGGGTGCGGCGGATCGCCGATGGCCGCGATACGGCGATCGTCGCAGGCATTTCGATCCCGATTCCCGTGCGCAACCGCAATCGCGGCGGGATCGAGGCGGCGGGATCGGACGCAGTGGCATGCGACGCGGCGCTGGCGCAGGCTCGGATCGATGTCAGTCGCGCCCAGCATGACGCGCGGATGTTGCTAGGAGCCGCCGATGCGCGGG
>JAFLDC010000026.1 GCA_017302775.1 Sphingomonadales bacterium | reverse complement strand
GGTTGCGTGATGGCGATTTGGCGGGGCGGGACTGGCTGGTGGCCTCGCCGCGCGGCCTCTTCGCAATCGGGCAAGGTTCGGCGACGCTTGCCGTCCAGGGCTGGTTCTTTGGGCTGTGCCGCAGCGGCGACCAGCTCTATCTGTTTGAAAATTGCGGGTTGCGCGATCGGTCAGCCGGGCTTGGCCGATTGATCGGCCTGTCAATCAAGAACAATTGCCTTGGCTCGCCGCAGGTCCTGGCCAAGGGCCTCGATGCAAATTGCCATCAGGTTCGCGTGATCGGTGACCACATCTGTGTGGTCGACACCGCCAACCAGCGGATCCTGCGGTTTATGCGCGATGGCTCCCCGCTCGATACCAGGCAGATCCTGCCGCCAGCGCCGTCTGAAGATACGAGCGGCGGCTATTGTCATATCAATTCGATCGCACAGATCGACGGCCGCATCGCAGTGCTGCTTCACAACGGCCGGGCCGAACCGCAGCGGCGCAGCGAGCTCGCCTGGCTGGACGGAGACTGGCACATCGCGGCACGGGCAAGCCTGCCGGGATACGGCTGCCATGACATAGCCGTCGATCCGGCTGGCACCGTTTGGCACAGCGCCTCGCAAAGCGGAGAGGTCTTTGCTGCTGACGGTCGCCGCGTTCGCTTAAGCGATCGTCTGATGACTCGGGGAATCGCCTTTTCAGCCGATCACGCGGCGGTTGGACTGTCCTCGTTCGGTCCGCGACAGTTGCGTGATGCGCTGGGCGGCGCAATCGCCATCGTCAATGCCGACTGGTCGGTCCGTGACATGATTTCGATCGCTGGCCCACCCACCGATATCGTCGCGCTTTAACGGCTGCCCAGCCCCTCCAGCACAGCGCCAATCCGCCGCTCGCGGGTTGCCTTATCGAAATCGACCAGCGGCAAGAGACCATGGACCGGCACCACTGATGCCAGTTCGACCAGCCAGCCCCGGCGCCGAAAATGCCCAGGCAAAACCGCACTCCAGCGGGGCCGGAACAGGTGCCCTGGCAGCAGCTGCAGGGCTTGCATCGGCGATATCGGCCCCGCAGCCCCACCGATCAGGAAAATCCCGCGCAGCGGCAGCGAAACCGCAGCGGATCTTGCGCGTGGCCGCACCAGCACCTTGCCGCGCGCATCATCGGGCACGTCCACAACGGACAGGGCATCGACCTGTGCCGCGCTATCCGGGTGCAAACGCATGGCCGGGCGCCCCCTCATGACGTCCCGGCCGGGCGCCAAAACGGTCAGGTCATCGCCGATCAACCGCCCGCCCCGTCCGAGCAGCTCAGCCACCAGGGTCGATTTGCCCGCCCCGGCCTGACCGGCGAAGAGAAGTGCCCGGCCATCAAGTTCGAGCGCGGTGGCGTGCAGCGGCAGCAGGCCGTTCCAGGCCGCTACCAGAGCCGCCACCGTGCTGTAGAAGCAATCGGGCAGCGTACCGTTCCAGGCAGGCCCGGTCACATACGCGATGGTGCCCGGCGCGTAAAAATCAAAAGTCACGACATCGTTCCACCGAAATCGAAACCCGTCGGCAAAGATCGCGCCACGTTCCCGCTGGGCAAGCGGCTGGCGGTCACCAAGCCGGCTTGCCTGTGTCACTTCAATCGTCCGGCTGTCGATTACGCCGGAAGCCGCACTATCGAAATGAGGCAGCGGCAAGTCGGCGTTCCAGTGAAAGCCGAACGCCCAGGCCGTGTCAGGATGCGCGTGGTGTGTCACAGCGGCCGGCAGCTCCCTTGCGCGATCCGCCCCGATAGCGGCGAGGGCCGTCACAGCGCAAGACCGACACCGGACGCAGCATAACGATTATTCAGCCCGCCGCCACCAG
Organism: Sphingomonadales bacterium; assembly: GCA_017302775.1. The sequence goes on along the minus strand of JAFLDC010000026.1, from coordinate 12,387 downwards.
ACCAGAAACTCCGCTGCCATGGCGGTAAGCTGCACCTCAAAGGCGTGGGCGATCGAAGGTTCAGCAGTCTGCGGCAACGATGCCAGCGCGGATTCAAGCCAGGTCAGATCCAGCCAATCATCACAACCAGCCCGCCGGAACAGGGGCAATCTGGCCAGTGCCGCCGGCGCATCGGCCCGGATTCGTGTCATGTAGTCGGGCGAAAAGGGCCCGTTGGTGCGCCGCAATCGGATGTGTTCGGGCAAACGCCCGGCCAGCATCGCCCGGGCCGGCGCGCGATTCAACCCACCCTGAACGAGGTAATCGGCGGGAAATCCGGCAAACAGGCTCAGCAGGCGCGGGTCGCGAAAGGGATATTCCGCCCGCGTCCCGAAGTCGCGTGCCGTCGGCAGCGACATGGCCTTGGCCACACCGGGGAAATAACCCCAGCGCTCTCCACGCCTGCGCCAACCGTTCTGCGGTATCTGATTTGCGGTGACCTCACCAAGCTCGCTACGCAGCGCGGCCAGACGATGCGGAGCCAATCGGACATGGACGGGACTGATCATAGCGCCGGTATCCGGCCTGATCGCCGCCTTCACCGTTTGACGCAGTCGCCAGGCCCACGTCGCCAGAGGCATGTAACTGGTCAGGGTCAGCTCGCCAAAGCCGCCGTCGAACGAGGTCGCAGCCCCCCCTGTCCTGGCCGCCTCCGCCAAGGCGCGCATCAGGTAGTGCCGTACCGATAGCGACGGCCCACCGGCGATCTGGTATGCCTCCGGATCCGGGCGATAGACGCAGATGCCCGGTCGCGGCACAACCCACGACTGTTGCAACGACAGATGTTGGGCCACGGCGCCGGCATAGGCGCGCTCGTCGCCGATGCCGCTACCGTCCGTTGCAACAGACGTCACGCAGAACAGTTTCGCCCGATCTGGTGCCGCTGCGCATAACGCCTGGGCCAGCAGCGATGAATCGAGCCCACCGCTCAGCATGATCGCTTTGCCGCCCGATCGTGCCATTCGCTCCCGCGCGATCATATCAAGGCGGGCTGATGCGGCTTCGACGGCTTGCGGGAATGTACCCGACCATGGCTCCGGCGCTGGCCAATCGCAGGTCTCGCGCCGGGTACGGTCGATCGTCAACTCCCAAAAGGCACCCGGCTCCAGCCGCTCGACCCCCGGCACGATCGAGCGGCGCGGTGCCCGTTCACGCAGCGCCCCGCGGCCCATCGCGGCGGCAAATCCCTGTGAATCAAGATCGCGGCTTATCCAGTCGAGTGTCGTCAGTTTGGCAAGATCCGAAGCGAGGGCGACCCGGCCCCGCGCCTGCGCAACAAACAACCAGTCATGGCGGGCCAGCGATTGCACGATTCGCAGCCTTCCCGGCTGCCAGTCCACCAGCAGCCATTCGCCAGCCAATCGTGCGGGGAGGCTGGCGCCGTAACGATCAAGAAGTCGACCGATTCGGGCCGCCATCGGCAGATCGCCGGATTTCGCCGGGCAATTGTGATCGTCGGCCAACCCTTCGGCGTGGCCGGTCATCAGCGTCACCCGTTCGCTGGTATGAAAGGCATGCGCAGCGCCAGTGCCGGTCGAATCCACCGCCGTACCTGCAAATGCGCCGTCCCCGGCTTGCAGCCCCAATTTCACGGCGTCGCTGCCTGACGCAGGCCCTCCGCGCAGATCGCAGACAGCTTGGATTCCGGTCAGCATTCCATACTTTCCGCAGAGCAGGCGCAGAATCGCACCCTACCAAACCCAAACGGCGGTGCTGAGCCACCGCCGTTCCATACCGGGAAAAGGGAGTAACCGCCCGCCTACGCCAGCGGCGTCATCCCGCCGCGTGGACCAGCGCTGCACAAAATTCAGGAGCGGGTGCAGTCCGAGAAAGGCGAACTATCACCCCCGGCGCCAGGAAACCCAGCCGTTTCATCGATTTCCAGTGCCGTGATCTCCGGCTCGATCCACGCCTGGAGTGTTTCGACAGACTTTTCCATTACCGCATTCCCCTAAACATCATCGAAACTACATGTGTCATGCTTGATCCGGCGACTAAGTTGCGGCCCACAATCGGCGTCCAGACACAGAAGCGCACGCAGGCTAAGGGAGCCTGAGAGACTTGGCAAGCACCTTGGCGCGGTTCCTGACAACGCTCTCGATTTTGCGTCTTACGGGCGGCTCCCTACGAACGGCTGACCATCAAAAACGCATGGCCGAGCATTGCGGCATCTGATAGCGATGCGGCGCAGGAGCAGCCTTTGACCCAACAGTTCACGCTCAGCATCGAGACAGCAAAGCGGCTTAGCGCGCAGCAGGAACGGAGGCTGGCGCGCGATGCCTTGGCGCTTAATCCGGGTTCGCGGCTGATGCGCGCTCGGCTGGCCGCGCTGCTGACCCTTGACGATGCCTTTGCAGAAACAATCGCGCTGCTTGAACCGGCGACCGATCTGTCATTCGCTGAACGAATGGCGCTGATCATGGCATATTTGGCGCTGGAGAATACGGAGGCGGATCACGCCGCTGTACGCCACGCACAAAGCGCTGCTCGCGCGGCGGAGGACGACCGGCAGCAGGCGGCCGCCCTGGCCGAACTGGCCAAGGCCCAGGTCCGGCTGGGGCAGGCTGAAGCGCGAGAAACCCTGATCCACGCGCTGACGCTCGATCCCCATAGCAAGAACGCCTGCAAGCGCCTGGCCACGTGGCATATGAAGCGCAGCGAGTTTTCAGCCGTGCTCGATTTTAGCGCAGACCTGCTGGAACGGGGGGTGGGCCATTCCCGGCTGTTTGCAGCCCGGGTCATGGCGCTTGCTGAATGCGGGCGCATGGACGAAGCCATTGCGCTGGACGGTCTCCGGCAGCTCGGTCATCGCGCCCTGCTGCCTGTGCCCGCAGGTTTCGATTCGCTGGAGGCATTCAATCGGGCGTTGGCGGAGCAAATCCTCAACCATCCTGAACTGCGTTATGAACGTTATGGCACTGCTTCGGAACTCACCTGGCGAGTCGATTCTCCGCAAAGCATCCACGCGCCGTTAATTGGCGTCTTGCTCAAAACAATCGCCGCCGAAGCCGAACGCCATGTCCGCAGCCTGCGCACGATCGATCATCCGTGGCTGCGGATCGGTCCGCCCGGCGGCATGCTGCATTGCTGGAGTGTGATCACCGAAGACAGCGGCTACGAAACCTGGCACGTCCGCCAGTTCGGCTGGATGAGCGGAACGTACTACGTTCAGATTCCGGAAGGAATCTCAAAGGGTAACGGGCCAGGCGGGTGCCTCGCATTCGGCTTGCCCGATGATCAGGTGAGTGCACAGGCGGCGCTGTCGTTCGGGCAGGAATTCGTCCGCCCGCAAGCCGGCATGCTCTCACTCTTTCCTTCGCACAGTTATCATCGGACCTTTGCCCACAATCTCAACGAGCGTCGCATTTGTGTGGCTTTCGACATCTGGCCGACCGACGGCTAACGTCAAGCTTGCTGCCCTTGCAATGGCGGCGATGGGTGAGATAGTCATTCCCGACCCTAGCAGGATGAACAGGCATGAATGATCTGAAATGGCAGCGTGACGACAATTGGGTTGGCTCACAGATCGAAGACAGCTTCGTGATGGTCAACATCGATTCGGGAAAGTACGTCGCGCTCAACAGCTCGGCCAGCGCGATCTGGGATGCTCTGGAACAGCCCAGGACCAGTTCCGAAATCGTTAGCGATCTGCAAAGCCGGTTTGAAGTCGACGAACAGACGTGCCGTTCGTCCGTCGACCGGATGTTGACGCAAATGAGCGAATTGCAACTGGCTGCCCATACCTGAGGGCAACCGCCGTGGGTGATGCGGCCCCGGCTGTGAATGCAAGGTCCAGGAAGAGGCGAATGTCGGAATGATTGCCCAGCCCGCCCTGACCGTTCCACCATTCGTCATCGACGCGATGGGCACAACGATCACGGCTGAACCCGGCATCTTTCGGGCCGCATTTGCCAAGATACCGGCCCTGGTATTCCAGAATGTGCTGGCCCCAAAACTGTTGGCCAAGCTGCTGCAACGCGCCGCCAACGCGCGGTTTGTCGAAGACGATGTTACCGATATCGGACCCCGTCAGATCGAGGACCCGCAGCATATCGGCGGATCGATCAGCCTGCTGGCCGGACGTCCGAACCTGTTCGCATGGGTCGAGCAGGTGACCGGATGCGCCCCGGTGCGGGCACTTTCCGGCAGGTTGGTACAGACCCGGTCCAACGACCGCGATGAACTGGCCTGGCATGACGATACCAACGAGCGCGATCGCCTGCTCGGCATTGTCATCAATCTGTCTGACCAGCCCTTCACGGGCGGAGATTTCGAACTTCGCCGCAAGGGCGAACAGGCCAACCTTTTGGCCTTTCGTCATACTACGCCCGGCTCCATGATGATATTTGCCGTCAGGCCGGACCTGGAACATCGCGTTTCGGCGGTGCGGACTGGCGGCCCCCGCCGGGTCTATGCTGGCTGGATGCTGAGCGCGCCCGAACATCCGGGGCGTGGAATTTTCAAATGACCGACCAGGGACAGACCGCCAGGCCAGTGCGATATCGAGGCCGCCTTCGCGGCTTTCTGACCATGCCGCTTGCCGATAAGGCTACCCTCGCAATCGCCTGGCTGCTGCTGGCGCTGGCAGCGCTGGTTATCCGCTGGATTCCGTTTCGTCGCCTGACTCCGCTGCTCGGCCGGCAGATCGGGGCGGTTGGCTGCATCCCGCTGGTTACTGCGCGGCAAGAGGACCGGGCGCGTCTGGTAAAACGGGCCGTGCGCCGGGCTGCCACGCTTTCCCCCTGGCGCAATGATTGCCTGCCGCAAGCCTTGGTCGGTGCAGCGCTGTGCCGGGCAGTAAATGTTCCGGTGACGACTCATCTGGGCGTCCGGCTGAACGGCACTGCCCCGCTGGAAGCGCACGCCTGGACCTGTAGCGGCAAAGTCGCCGTAACCGGTGGCCAGGCGTTTGTTGACTGGATGCCTGTCTCCTGTTTTGCGGCGCTGCGCCGCTGAACCCGGCTTAACGGGTAAACCGTTCAGATTTAATGCCGGAGTTCATCGGCCAGCGCCATGAGCAGCGCCGCGCTGGCAGCCACCTGCCCTTCCTGCATGGTCAATCGGTACACCGGCAATAGGGCCGCCAATTTGGCGCAGGCTGCCAGCACGTCTGGCTCGCGGCCCAGCAGCGCCGCGACACGCGGGCGATGTCTGACCGCCAGCAGCGCCTGCAAGGCATCCAGCCCAGCCAACTTTTGGAGCCCGGGCACTTTGCCGCTGCGGTCAAGAACGACCAGGACATCCAGCGGCGCCGGATCGGATTGGCGTGAACCCGGCAGGGCATGGAATACCGGCTCACCCAAGGCGGTGCGGTGGAACTGTCCGCCACTCAGCCCGCAAATTTCGCGGCTGTCGGGGGTGGGCAGCCACAGCGTGTCATCGCCGATCAGGCAAGCACCCAGTTCAAGCAATGCTTGCGACAGCGTGGACTTCCCGACACCGGACGCCCCGGCCAAGGCCACGACAGCCCGCCCCGGAAGGGCCAGGCCCGCTGCATGAAACAGCACCCCGCCGCGTCGCCACAACAGCATCGGCAGCCCGCTGGCGATGATGTAGGCGCCCAGCACATGGGGATCGCAGCCCGGCGTAGCTGCCACCTCCAGCCTGTTCGGATCAGTCAGCACGAATCGTCCGACATCGGCAATTTCCAGCTCAAGCGCTTTGCCTGAATGGCGGTAGGGCCCGGATTGGATCGCTTCGCCGGCAAGCCGGGCAGGGCCGGCAACGACAGCGAGGTCAGACGGGCCAGTGCCGCCGGGCAAGGCTCCCGGCAGCGGGAACATGCTCGCAATGGTCAAACCATAACCGCGATACAGGTGTGGTGCTGTCGGGTTCATACGGAGAACGGCTTGCCCCATCGACGAGTCTGGACGTGGGTTGTCTGGGTTGAGCGCCAATGGTTGATATGAACGCTGCTCGTCACTACCATCCTCGCCGACCTATTGCCAGCACGCGGCGAGGACCAGACCGATGCCATCGCCGCAATCCTCACCCCATGCCGACCGCCTTGATCAGCTCAAGTTATGGTTGATCGCGGCCATGCTCGATCACGGCCGCGCCGCTGCGGCTGATCCGGGCTTCTCTCACGCCGATTGGCAGGCGTTGAATCGCTGTGCCGGCCAACACCGAATCCGCCCGCTGCTGTATCACCGCCTGCGGGACAAATGGCAGCAGTGGGACGTCCCCCCAGCCATTCGCGAAAGCTGGGAGCAGGCGGCGCAGCGATCGGCGATCAGGGCGCTGAATCGTCAGTCGGTTGTGGTGGAAGTGGCGCGGCGGCTGACCGAGGCCGGGATCGCCTGTGCCATGCTGAAGGGTTCCGCGCTCGCCCGCCACTATGGCAGCGCGGCCCTGCGCCCGATGCGCGATATCGATGTGCTGGTCCGCCAGGACCGGGCACACGAAGCGTTCGCGCTTTTGCGCGCTGGCGGCTTTCAGCGCCGGGCCGGGAGCGAGGGCCTGGCGCATGTTGACTATACGGCCCACAAACATCTCGAACCGCTGTGGTGTCCGCGCCGCAACGTGGCGATAGAGGTGCACACCGCGCTCGTCGAACTGCCGCGCGGTCTGGCGGCGGATGATCCTCTGCTCGATATCGATGGATTGCTGGCCGGGCGGCGGCTTGAACCCATCGGCGGCCATGGCGTGCCGGTGCTTGGCTGGGCAGAGACCATGCTGCATCTGATTGTTCATGCGGTTTACGATCACCAGCTCAACAACGGACCGCTGGTGCTCAGCGATTGTGAGGCTTTGGCGCGCGACGAAAACGCGGACTGGAACCGGTTGTGGGAGCTGGCCGACATTTCCGGCCGGAGCAATGGTGTTCGGCTGGTGTTTGCGATCATTAACCGGTTCAGCCAGCCTTTGCCGCCTAGCGCCATGGGCGATGACGGCACTGATCCGGCTTTGGTCGAACATAGCGCCTTGCTGATGCTGCAGGATACGGACCGCGCCGATGCCCAGGGCGGATGGGACCGCCTGTTTGCGCAAGGCAACTGGCGGCATCGCCTGGCGCTTGCCCGGCAGCGGATCGCGCTGCGTCAGCAGGCCGCCCGGCAGACCGAACATCACCACGGCAGAAGTGGCAACGCAGCGCTGGCGTGGCGCATGTTGCGTGCGTTGGCAGATCCGGCCCAGCGCCGCGACGTTGCACGCAGCCGTGCCGTATTCGGCTGGCTGCGGGACGACCGCTAAAGCAGATCGGCCAGATCGGCCACAACCAACTGGTGGCGGGCGATCAGATCGGCAATGTCCTCGATCCGTGCCATCTCGCCGTCCTCGCGCATGATCGAACAGATCACCGCCGCATCCCCCGCGCCGGCCCGGCGCACAAACTCGATGGCTGCTTCCAGCGCGGCTGGCCGTTCCGCCACCCCGCCATCCGCCGCGATCAATGGAAAGACATGGCCTGGCGAGACCAGATCATCGCCGGTCGATGCCGGATCGCAGGCTACAGCAATCGTGCGCGCCCGGTCAGCAGCCGAAATGCCGGTGGAAACACCTGTCCGCGCCTCGATCGAACGGCCGTGTGGTCGTCCCGACTGCCTGTCACTACCAGGATTGATCAGGCTGATCCCCAGTCGCATCGCGTGCGCAGGAGTCAAAGCCAGACAGATTAGGCCGCGGCCGTGCGTGGCCATAAAATTTATGGCATCCGCGCTGGCATGGCGGGCGGCCACGGCAAAGTCGATATCGCCGCCCCGCAGGCGATCACCGGTCAGGACGATCACTCTGCCGTCCGACAGCGCTGCCAATGCCGATTTCGCCCGATCACTCATGCCCGCGCGATACCCCGGCAAATGCCCGTGCCCCACGCAGGACCTGGCTGCCCACCATCTCCAGCTGCAATCGTGCCCGGTCTTCCAGGCATTCTCCATCGGGCGAGAATAATCCATGATAGGTCCGGATCGTTGCGCCCATTGGCGTTGGCCAGCCGCGCAGGGCGTGGACAATGGCCCGCATGGTGATCAGTGTGCTCATCGTTGCCTGGTCGCCATAGGCCGTGGCAATCAGCCCCACTGCGCGTCCATCCAGGTAGGGACGGGCATCTTTTGACAAGTCCTCAAGATAATCGAGCGCGTTCTTGACCAGGCCTGAAATCGTCCCGTGATAGCCCGGCGCCGCGATCAGCAGGCCGTCTGCCATCCGCACCGCTTCCACCAGTTCACCCCCATCACCCTGGTTATGGGCACCACTGCCATAGTGCGCCAGCGTGGAGAGATAGGCCCCGCCAAACACCTGTATCTCGGCGCCTCCCGCGGCTGCAGTGGCAGCGGCCTGTCGCAGCGCCAGCTCGGTCGTAGAGCCGGGATTGACCGTGCCGCCAAGCGCGACGATCCGGATGGTCACAATTGCACCTCTTTCTGCGCGTTCAGATCGTTAGCGGACCATGCTGCAATTGCGGCAACACATAGCGCGCAAACATGTCGCACTCGTTGGCATGAGGGTAGCCGGAAAGGATGAAGGCCTCCATCCCCAGATCCCGATAGGCCTTCAGCTTGGCGATGACCTGATCGGGAGTGCCAACAATTGCCGCTCCGCAGCCGGAACGCGCCCGGCTGATCCCGGTCCACAGATTCTCTTCAACAAATCCGTCCCCATCTGCGGCGCTGCGCAGTTCCTGCTGCCGCTGGACACCGAAATTCTTGGCATCGAGCGATTTTTCCCGGATTGCCTGGCCGGTTGCCTCATCCAGCTTGGACAACAGGCGATCGGCGTAGCGGCGCGCCTCATCCTCCGTTTCGCGCACGATCACATGTACCCTGTACCCGAACTTGAGGGTGCGCCCCTTGGCGGCGGCACGCGCCTTCATGTCGGTAACGGTCTCGCGCACCTTGTCCATTGTATCGGGCCACATCAGATAGACATCGGCAGCTTCGGCAGCACATTCACGCGCTTCGTGGGAGAGACCCCCAAAATAGAAGGCGGGACACTTGCCTGAGATCGTAGTGATCCGGGCAGGATCGAGCTCAAGGTTGAAGAACTCACCCTGAAAGTTGAGATGTTCCCCATTCAGCAGAGTGCGGACGATCTTCATGATCTCGGTCGCGCGGGCATAGCGCGGGCCGCTTTCTATCTTTTCACCCGGCATGTCTGACGAGATGATATTGACGTTGAGGCGACCGCCCGTGCCAGCCGCGTTAGGGCCCAGAATCCGGTCGAGCGTGGCGATTCTCCGAGCCAGTTGCGGCGGCCAGTCCTCGCCCATGCGCGTCGCCCACAGCAGCTTGATACGCCTGACCTGCGTCGCGACAGCCGCCGCAAAAACAGTCGTATCGAGGCCAAGCTGGTAACCCGACGGCAGCAAAACGTTGTCGAACCCGCCTTCCTCGGCACGCTGGACTATTCCCCGGCAATGCTCCCAGCTGGAAGCAAGCTGGGGATCCGGTACACCGAGAAACTCATAGTCGTCATCGCACAGGGCTGAAAACCAGGCGACCTCACACTGTTGAGTCATGGCAAGCGTTCTCCTCGCGCGGCGACCAGTACGGCGTACCAATCCGTCCGGTTCCATTGTAAGCGGCAGGCAGCGGCACCTTGCGTTATCCGTTCGACCTGCTGCGATCCGATGATCGGCACGATCCCGGCCGGATGGGCCATCAGCCACGAATAGGCCGCTACCGCCCGCGATACGCCGTGCCGGGCGGCAACCCGGTCAAGCTCTTCCGCCACGGCAACGTCGCGCGGGCTTTCGGGACGGCCCAGCCGGCCACCGCCCAGCGGCGACCAGGCCAGTGGAACCAGTCCCAGCATCATCGCCTGATCCAGCTCGCCATTCTCAAAACAGGCGATCCGCAACGGGCTGATTTCGGGCTGAGTCGCAACCAGCTTATTGTCGAGAAACTGGTTCAGCGCCGCAATTTGCGACTGGGTGAAGTTCGATACGCCGACCGCGCGAATCTTGCCAGCGGCGACGGCATCGTCAAGTACGCGGGCCACCTCCTGCGGATGGGCCAGGATGTCCGGCCGGTGAATCTGATAAAGGTCGATATGATCCACCTTCATCCGCGCCAATGACCTGTCGAGCGCCGCCGCAAGGTAGTTCGCGCTCTGATCATAGGGCAAGGGCGGCATGATGCCACCTTTGCTGGCCAGCACCATCCGGCTGCGCAGCGCGGGCTCTTCGTGCAATACGCTGCCCAACAGCGCTTCGGCATCCCCGAACCCGGCGGTCCCGTCAAAGCCATAGATATCGGCCGTATCGAGCAGGGTGATCCCGGCATCAAGCGCGGCATGGATCAGCCGCGCAGCTTCGCCGGGTGTCCGGCCGTTCTCCGCCAGGCGCCACATGCCCCAGGCGATCGGGGAAATCTCGATCCCGCTGATGCCGAGTGTGCGGGTGGGTGGGGGCAAGGGCAAATCACTCATTTGGGTGTCCTGTTTGGTGGCACGACCGAGGCCCGCTCGACCAAGGTATGCGGCAGGCGGCGGTGATTGATGTCACCACCGGCGATAAGGATTTCGGTGGCCGTGCGGGCCAGTTCGGCCATCGGCTGGTGGATGGTGGTCAGCGGCGGCCAAACGGTCCGCGCCAGCGTGGTGTCATCGAACCCGGCGACAGACAAGGCACCCGGCAAATCGAGATTGCGATCGTGCGCCGCCGCCAGAACGCCTGCGGCCATGTCATCGTTCGAAGCAAAAATTGCGCTGGGCCGATCAGGCAAATCAAGCAGATAGTTACCCGCCCGGACACCGCTTTCGAAATCGAACGCGCCATCGCAAACCAGGCCCGGTTCATAGGAGATGCCAGCCCGGTCCAGTGCGCGGCGATAGCCAAACAGGCGATCGTCCGAAGCCATGTGATTGGGGTGACCCTTGATGAACCCGATCCGGCGGTGGCCGTGGTTTATCAGATGCGTGGTCATGTCATCGGCCGCCTGGGCATCATCCATGAAAACCGAGCTGGTCAGCGCATGGTTGGTGCCCGGCGAAATTCGCACGAACGGGATGTCCATCGCTTCCAGCGCACGCAGCACCGGATCGCAATCCGTTACCGGCGATGACAGGATGATCCCGTCCACATGCGTTTCGGTAATCAGCCCGCGCACCTGCTCGCCGACCTGCGGATCAGCGACATCGACCGGCTGAGCCAGCAGACGGATGCCGTTCTCACGGCAGTAGTCCCAACAGCCGGTTTGAATCTGGAACATATAGTAGGGGCTGTGATTGTCATAGATCAGGGCAATCTGGTTGCTCTTGGCGCCTGACAAGATCCGGGCAGCGACGGACGGCCGAAAATCCAGCGCGCGCATGGCCTCATCGACGCGGGCTTTGGTCTCCGCGCTCACGTAGGGGTGCCCGTTGAGTACCCGGCTGACCGTCTTGACCGCAACGCCAGCGCGGGCTGCGACGTCGCGTATGTTCGATCGCTCGCTCATCCTTGCAGCACCCCCGCCAAATCCGCAAACAACGGCACAAAGGCGCTGTCTGGTCGATAAAATACCGGCGGACGACCTAGCGGAGCGGTGATCCTGTGCAACCCGGGGGCATAATGCTCCCCGGTCCAGCAATGAACCCATGGCTCCTTGCCAGGCAGCAGGACCATCCGCGCCGCGGCACCCTCTTCTATCACCGGCGCGATCATCAGATCGGGACCATAGAGATATTGATCCTGTACCGCAAAGAGCCGGGCCTCATCGGGATAGTGCAGAAACAACGGCCGCTGGACCGGCAAGCCCGCGGCGACAGCTTCATCGCACAGCTGGCGGACATAGGGAGCAAGATGCGCGTGGACCCGGCTCCACCGCGCGAAACAGGCCAGCAGTTCGGGCGTGCTGTCATATTGCAGATTATCGTCAGGGCGGTTGCCTTCATGGCTGCGCATGACCGGTGCAAAAGCCGCCAATTCGCACCACCGCTGCATCAGCTCCGCTGTACGCACATTGCCATGCAGCGACGTATAACCGCCGCAGTCGGAATGACTGTAGGCGTTACCGACCAGGCCAGCCGACAGCGCCGCCGTGATGACGGTTCCGATCCCGTCGTGCCGGGTAAAGTCTACCGATTGATCACCCGCCCAGAGCAGCGGACAGTAGGCCTGCACCCCGGAATAGCCGGCACGCATGAAAAACACCGCCTCTCCGGTCTTGTCCCGGCTTGCCAGCGCGCGCGCATTGACCTCTGCCCACAGCACCGGCCACCGGTTATGCGCCTCCATCGGATCCGAACCATCGGCCAGCCGCACGTCAGTTGGCAGATATTCGCCAAAATCTGCCATCCATCCGGCGATGCCAATATCCAGCATCTCGCGGCCCAATACCTTTTCCGCGAACCAGGCCCGGGTTTCTTCCCGCGTGAAATCCAGCACGCCGCAATCGAATTCGCCGAAATCGACAAGGTAGACCGCGT
>JAFLDC010000259.1 GCA_017302775.1 Sphingomonadales bacterium | reverse complement strand
GGGTAAACCTGTGCGGCTTGGAAAGCCGCAGTATCTCAAAGGTTTGGCTGAAGCACATGCGACGCCGGGCTTTGCCACGCTGGCCGGGTTGGTGCTGTATGCCGCCGCTGATCCGATTGATATCCGATCGATCGGGCCAAGCTATCAACCGGTGGTGCGCTATAAGGGTTTCGGGCTGGTGAACCGGCTGTATCGCGCTATGCGCGAATACTTTTGAGCGCGGTGGAACCGACTGAGGGCAAAGGGTGATTGTGGAAAATGGTTGACGCGGCTTTGATTCAACGATTCGAAGGGTGCAAGGACTATGACAATCGCATGAATTGCATCCGCAACGCGGACTGGAGAGCGTAGATGAGCATCAATATCGGACCGCCCGCTGTCGAGGAACTGCGTCCCCGTATCACTGTGATCGGGGTTGGCGGGGCTGGCGGCAATGCCATTGCCAACATGATTACCGCTGGAATTGAAGGCGTCGATTTTGTTGTCGCCAACACTGATGCCCAGGCGTTGAACAACGCCATCGCCGAGCATCGCATCCAGCTGGGCTCGGAAATCACCCAGGGGCTTGGCGCCGGGGCACGGCCTGAAGTGGGGCGGGCAGCGGCAGAAGAAAGCCTTGATCAGATCGACCGGGCACTGGACGGTGTGCACATGTGTTTCATCGCCGCCGGGATGGGCGGTGGCACCGGTACCGGTGCGGCTCCGGTGGTGGCCAAGGCAGCGCGGGATCGCGGGGTGCTGACGGTCGGTGTCGTGACCAAGCCGTTCCTGTTTGAGGGGACGCGCCGGATGCGCGCCGCCGAAGCCGGGATCGAGGAACTGCAAAAGCACGTCGATACCCTGATCGTCATTCCCAACCAGAACCTGTTCCTGGTCGCCAAGGCGGAAACCACCTTCAAGGAAGCCTTCCAGATGGCGGACGAGGTACTCCAGCAAGGGGTGCGCTCGATCACTGACCTGATGGTCATGCCGGGTCTGATCAACCTTGACTTCGCGGACGTCCGCTCGGTCATGGCGGAGATGGGCAAGGCGATGATGGGCACCGGCGAAGGCAGCGGTGAAAACCGTGCGCTGGAAGCCGCCGAAAAGGCGATTGCCAACCCGCTGCTCGATGGCGTGTCGATGCAGGGTGCCAAGGGCGTCATCATCTCGATCATCGGCGGCGACGACATGAAGCTGCTCGAAGTTGACGAAGCCGCGAACCATATCCGTGAGCTCGTCGATCCCAACGCCAACATCATCTGGGGCAGCGCGTTCAATCCTGATCTTAACGGCAAGATCCGCGTGTCTGTGGTCGCGACCGGGATCGAGCAGAGCGAGTCGCAGGCTGAAGAGGCAGCGCGTCCGTTCAGCCTGGGTTCCTCGCGCGGTCCGGCGCGTCCGGCGATGGCCGCGCCTGTCGCGGAGCCGCTGTTCGATCGCGAGGCGGCAAAGCCTGCTCCCGAACCAGTGGAAGAACCCGTCGCTGCGGTCGAGCCGCAAGCTGAACCGGAACCGGAGCCGGTAGTGGTTACCCGCGACGACGATTGGGATGTCCCTGCGGCGGCGGCCGAAACGGATGCCCCTGCGTCTGAGGATGAACCGCTCGAGCTGCTCGAGCTTGAAGCCGAAACCGATGCAAACGATGCGGCTGAAGGCGATCAGGGCGGTGATGAGCTGCTGCTGGACGCGTCGCGGTTGGCGGATGACGATGCACCGGTGGCCGGCGGCCCGACGGCGACACGTCGGCGCGGACTCGTCTCCAGCAGTGACGATACGGCTGAGGCTGGCGCTGCATTGCCGCGGGGTGATGGCGCGGATAGCGGCATTGGCGCGGCGAAGGGTGACGGTGCCGCAGCGGCAGCGCCGCGTGCAGCACCCAAGGTCGGTGGCGGGGCCACCCTGTTTGAACGGATGGCCAATCTGTCGCGCGGCGGACGTACAGCACCCGACGACGATGATGACGATGATGGCGACGGTCCGTCGATCTCTATCCCCCGTTTCCTGGGGCGGCAGAACAACCAGTAAGGGTCGGCGTGTTCCGCGCTGGTTAAGCTTGGGGATTGCATTGCCTGGCAGTGCGATCCCGCTTGCTTGCCGTTGCGAAAAGGTTAACCCGGTCGGCCCTATGCTCCAATCCGTCGCCCGTTTCCGCACCCTGTTTTTGCAGACCACCGTTGGCGCAGGGGTTGTTGCGGCTGCCACGCTTTCCTCAGCCGCACTTGCGCAGACCTCGCCGGCTTCGCAGGTAAGCGTGCCCGTGGTGCAGGCCGTGCCGCAACGCTCGGCGGGTATGCGGCTTAACGATGCGCTTGGCCGCCTTGCCAAAAATCCCAACGATGTTGAGGCGCTGGCTGCCGCCGGCAAGGCGTCGCTTGATCTGGGAGATGGACAGGCTGCGATCGGGTTCTATCGGCGCGCCTTGACGCTTCAGCCAAACAACCCGCGGATCAAGGCGGGGCTGGCTGGCGCCTATGTACTAAGCGAAGATCCGCTCACGGCGATCGAACTGTTTGATGAAGCCGAACGCGATGGCCCGATCGAACCGGAACGGCTGGCGGATCGCGGGCTGGCCTTCGACCTGGTGGGCGACAATCAGACCGCGCAGCGTTACTATCGCCAGTCGCTGGCCGGGGCGCCGAACGATGAGACCCTGCGGAGGCTGGCCGTGAGCCAGGCCATCGCCCGCGATCGTAAGGGGATGGACCAGACGCTTGGGCCCTTGCTGCAAAAGCAGGACAAGGCCGCCTGGCGAGCCCGCGCGTTCGGGCTGGCGATCATGGGGGAAACCGATGAAGCGGAATCGATCGCGCGTCAGACCATGCCTGCTGACATGGCGACCGGGATTACCGCATATCTGCGCTATATGCCGCGCTTGACGCCGGCACAGCAGGCAGGCGCCGCCAATCTTGGCCGTTTCCCCCGTGCATCCGAGATCGGCAATGACGATCCCCGGCTCGCGCAATATTCGCGCACACATGTGAAGGTGGCAACCGCTGCGCCGTCCGTTCCGGCGGCCGTAAACCCGGCCAAGGGCAAGAAGGACGATCGCGGCCGCAGGAAGGACGGTGGCAAGGAGCCGCAGGTCGCGGCAAAAGAGCCGGTAAGGACTGGGGCAAAGGCGCCGCCGGTTCCGCCGCCGGAACCGCTGGTTAGCCGCGAAACCAGCGCGGGCAGTGCCGCGCTGACGCAGGCTCCTGCCGCTGCAAAGCAGGTTCCGGTGGCGCCGGCCCCGGCGCCGATTCCGGTCCCGCCCCCAGCGCCTGCGCCAGCACCGGCTCCGCCGTCTCCCGTGCCTGCGCCGATACCGGCGGTCACGCCAGCGCCCGGTTTCACAACGCTGGGGCAGGGCGAGGGGACGCCTGCTTCCGGCTTTGATCTCGCCAAGGCGCCTGCGACCAGGCCGGCTCCCCCAACGTCCCCAGCGCCGCGTCCTGCACCGCCCCGGCAATCGAGCATCGATGAGGCATTTGCCGATCTGGCACCGCCCAGCCGCGAGGTTGAACCCGAGGCAGGGGCGGTCGATATCCGGCGGATCAGGCCTGTCGCCTCGCCCGTGGCCAAGGATGCTCCGGCCAAGGGCAAGGAGGCGGCGGCCAAGGGTAAGGATGGCAAGGATCCAAAGGAAACGAAGCCTTCCGCGCCGAGCCACCCAAGCCGCATCTGGGTGCAGGTTGCCACCGGGCGCGACAAGGCGGCGCTTGGCTTTGACTGGCGCAAGATTGTGCGCGAGAACCCGGTGGTGATGAAGGGCATCAAGCCCAATCTAACCGCATGGGGACAGTCCAACCGCCTGCTCGCCGGACCGTTTGCGACCGCCAAGGAAGCGAATGCCTTTGTCACCCAGCTCAAGAAAGCGGGTGTGACAGGGGCCTTTGTATGGTCCAGCCCTGCTGGGCAGGTGGTGGACGCCATGGCTGGTGGCAAGTAAGCGCCATCCACGCCTTTTCCACACCTTGTAAACAGGCTTGTCGAGTTTTGCGCAGGGCTGCGCGCGGCGTGGATTGTCGCGCGCCCCCTTGGCACGGCATCCAGCGGGCATGATACAAGGCGACCGCCAGTTTGAGCGTGACGACGACGCTGCCCCCGTCGATATGCTCGCATCGTTGTTCGAGGCGCGTGGCTGGCCTTGCGAATTCATCGCCGAGGACGAAATTTCGGTCGAGATCAAGGGATCCTGGGCGACCTATACCCTGCGCGGGGTCTGGCGGCGCGAGGATCACGTGCTGCAGCTGCTCTGCCTGCCGGACATTCGGGTGCCGGATGACAAGCGGTCCGCAATGTTTGAGCTGCTCGCGCTGGTCAACGAACAGCTGTGGGTCGGCCATTTCGACATGTGGTCGAACGGCAGCGTCCTGCTGTATCGCCATGGCCTGTTGTTGGGCGATGACGGCTTGCTGAGCCTGTCCCAGGCCCAGGTCGCGGTTGAAGCTGCGGTCGAGGAATGCGATCGGTTCTATCCGGCGTTCCAGTTCGTACTGTGGGGCGACAAGAGCCCGACGGAAGCCCTGTCAAGCGCACTGGTGGACGCGGCCGGCGAGGCGTGACTCGCTAGCTCCGCCTCATTAGGGAAGGCGTGAAGAGGAGCTTCGATCGTGTCCTTGCACTCCATTCTGATCTGCGGCTGCGGCAACATGGGCGGCGCCATGCTGAACGGCTGGCTACGCGCGGGATTTGCAGCGGCGCGCTTTACCGTGGTCGATCCCGTGCTTGAAGCGGTACCCACCGGGGTCAGGCTGCTGCGCGAAGTACCCGATCACGGGTTTGATGTGATCCTGCTGGGGATCAAGCCGCAGGCGCTGGATGAAGTGGCGCCCAGGCTGGTTGCCGCTGCGCCGGGTGCGCTGGTGCTGTCCATCCTGGCC
>JAFLDC010000258.1 GCA_017302775.1 Sphingomonadales bacterium | reverse complement strand
GCACTACCCGCCGTTGGAAAACGTCGAGGGAGAAGCAATTCGAGCAGGTGCGCATGGCGATATCAATCTGATCACTCTGCTGTTGGGCGCAGAGGAGGCCGGCCTGGAGCTGCTGTACCAAGGCAAGGAGTGGATCAATGCCTCACCGCCGGAAGGCGCGATGGTAATCAACGTGGGAGACATGCTGGAACGCCTTACCAATCACGTGTTGCCATCCACGATTCACCGGGTACGCAATCCCAATGCGGAGCGGGCCGCATTCAGCCGCTATTCGATGCCGTTCTTCCTCCACCTGCGCAGTGATTTTCTGATTAAGACCCTGCCACAGTGCATTTCCGCCGAGAACCCTGACCGCTATCCTCTACCGATCCTTGCTGATGAATTCCTGCAGCAGCGCTTGCGCGAGATTGGACTGAAAAAGTAGTGAGTTGACCGCGGCCAGGGGATTAACGCTAATTTTAGCCCTTTCGACCATGGTCGAACCACTATGTCTGAAGGGCCAAACAGCGCATCCCGTGCGGAGGTAAATCTCCCCCACGAACCGACCGGGGTCAGCCCGGTGCTGACCCGCGTCGGAAAGGACGTCGTCGCTCTGGGCATTGCCATAGCGGCGATCATCATGTTCATCGGCACCGGCGGTTCGGTATTGCCCGCTATCGTCCGCGCCATGTCCGGGCAGGGCATTGGCCCGGACAAACTTCTGACCAACGCCTTGCTGCTGAACATCGCTCTCGTCATTTTTGGCTGGCGCCGTTATCGCGAACTCACCAGCGAAGTGGCCGACCGACGCCGTGCGGAGGAGCAGGCCAGATTTTTGGCCGAGACCGATCCGTTGACCGGTTGCCTCAATCGTCGATCCATCGGCGCTGCCACTGACAATCTCATCTTGCAGGCCGAACAGCGCGGCGAAGCTGTTGCCGTGGTCATGCTCGATCTAGATAAATTTAAAAAAATCAACGATGTGAATAGCCACGCCGCCGGTGATGCCTTGCTGCGTAGCTCCGCCCGGCGCCTTGCCGACGAACTGCCTAACGGTGCGCTATTGGCCAGGATCGGCGGCGACGAGTTCGCCTGCGTCCTGACCTTTCCAGCAGGTCGGACCGACCTGATTGATGCCACTGTTGCAAGTCTGATCAATGCTGTCGGGAAACCGGTACCGTTTGGCGAAATTGAAATTGAAACGACTATTTCTGCGGGCGTTGCAGTACGAGAGCCGTGCGGCACCGAGACAGCTCAATCGGTGCTGCACAGCGCCGACATCGCGATGTATCACGCCAAGCGCGATGGCCGAAACCGCTATTGCTGGTTCGAACCTGCGATGGAAAGCGAATTGCGGTTCCGCGGCGAATTGGAGGCTGGCCTGCGACGCGGCGTCAACCAGGGCGAATTTGTCCCGTTCTATCACAAACTGGTGGACCTCGAATCGGGTGAACTGATCGGGTTTGAAATGCTTGCGCGCTGGCAATCGCCAACCCTCGGCATCGTCAGCCCAGACATTTTTATCCCGATGGCTGAAGAGATGGGCCTAATCAGTGCCATTTCGGAACAGTTGATCCGACAGGCCCTCGAAGATGCACGGTCCTGGGATTCGCGGTTAAGGCTGGCAGTCAACATTTCGCCCCTCCAGCTTCGCGATCCGTGGTTCGCGCAAAAGCTTCTCAAGCTATTGGTAACCGCGAATTTCCCGCCCAGCCGGCTCGAAATCGAAGTGACTGAAAGCTGCCTGCACGAGAACATCGGGCTGGTACGCTCGTTGATCACCAGCCTGCAAAACCAAGGCGTACAGGTCAGCCTTGACGACTTTGGAACAGGGTACAGCTCTCTCGCCCAGCTGCGAACGTTGCCGTTTGACCGGATCAAGATCGACCGCAGCTTCGTTGCGACGGTACTGGATAGCCCTGAAAGCGCGACGATTATTCAATCGATCATCTCGCTGGGTGAAGGTTTGGGCTTACCGATTACGGCGGAGGGCATCGAAAGCCAGCAAGTCCTGGACAAGATGCGGGAACTAGGAAAATTCACCGGCCAGGGTTTCCTTTATGGTCAGCCCGAACCGGCGGAAGAGACTTACGCCGAATTGGCGCAGCGCGATCTGCTGCTGCTCCCGCCCAGCGAAGCGGTTCCAGCAGCTCGCCGCGCCTGACAGCCAATGCTGGACGCATTGCCACCCAGCGAATAGAGCGCGGGGATGCACATCCCCTTCGTCAAAATGCACGGGCTCGGCAACGATTTCATCGTGTTGGACGGACGTCACCAGCCGTTGCCTGCCATCACAGCGCAGTTTGCCGTAGCCATCTGCGATCGCCGCACCGGGATCGGCTGTGACCAGCTGGTCATACTTGAGCAGTCGCCTACGGCATTCTTGCGTGCCCGCTTTTTCAATCAGGATGGTGGTGAAGTCGAAAGCTGCGGTAATGCATCACGCGCGATCGGTCGACTGCTAGGTGCAGCCGCAACAGTGGAGACATTGGGTGGCCTGATCAAGGTAGAGCCAGACGGTGACGGTATTTCAGTAGACATGGGTGAACCACGTCTGGAATGGGATCAGATACCGCTAGCATATCCGATGGATACCCACAGCATGCCGGTGGCGTGGGACACGCTGAAAACACCGACCGCAGTGAACGTTGGCAATCCTCACGTTATCTTCTTTGTTCCTGACAATGCCGTGATCGACTTGCATCGCCTGGGCCCGGAAATTGAGCATGATCCGCTGTTTCCGCGACGCGTCAATGTCAATGTCGCAACGGTGATCGACCGTACCCGATTGCGGCTGCGGGTATGGGAACGCGGTGCCGGTGAAACAAGAGCTTGCGGGACCGGGGCCTGTGCTACAGCGATCGGTGCCATGCGCCGTGGGCTGGTGGACCGATCGGTAACGGTCTCTCTGCCGGGCGGTGATCTCCGGATCGTCTGGAACGGAAATGGGCGTATTGAGATGACAGGGCCCGCCACGGAGACATTTCGCGGAAGCTTCGATCCCGCCCTGTTTGAGAGTGCCTGATGTCGGCTGAAGTCATTTCACTGGGCTGCCGTCTCAATCTGGCGGAAAGCGCAGAGCTGCGCGGCATGCTGGCGCATGAAACGGACCTTGTTGTGATCAATTCTTGCGCGGTGACATCAGAAGCCGTTCGGCAGACCCGGCAAGCGATCCGCCGCGCCCGCCGTGAACACCCCGCCGCCCGCTTGCTCGTGACCGGATGCGCGGCAGAAATCGACCGCGGCACTCTGGCTGCAATGCCCGAAGTTGACGGATTGGTCTCCAATAAAGCCAAGCTTGATCCCCGGGCCTGGAATGTCGCCGCCATAACAACGGACGTTCGCCAACACACCCGGGCTTTCGTCGCAGTCCAGAACGGCTGCGACCATGCCTGCACATTTTGCGTGATCCCACAAGGCCGCGGATCAAGCCGTTCAACCCCCTTGCCAGCGGTAATCGCCGAGGTTGAGCGTCATCTTGAACACGGCGCGCGCGAAATCGTCCTGACCGGAGTAGATCTGACAAGCTGGGGGCACGATTTGTCTGACAGCCTCCGACTTGGGCAACTCGTCGAAGCCCTTCTCAGGGCATTTCCGGCTATGCCGCGGCTGCGGCTGTCCTCGGTCGATGGAATTGAGATCGATCCGGTATTACTGTCACTAATCGTCAGCGATCGGCGGCTGATGCCGCACCTGCACCTGTCCGTCCAACACAGTGACGATCTAATCCTGAAGCGGATGAAGCGCCGCCATAACCGCGCCCAGATTGAGCAACTGGTCACGGCGTTGCGGGCTCGCCGACCAGACATTGCCATCGGCGCCGACCTTATTGCCGGTTTTCCAACCGAGACCGAGGCGGCTCATCAGGCCAACCTGGCAATCATTGAAACGCTTGGCGTAGTGCACGGCCATATCTTTCCTTATTCGCCCCGCCCCGGCACACCCGCTGCACGCATGCCGCAAGTCCCGCCAGCAATTATAAAGGCCCGAGCTGCGGAGCTTCGTACCGCTGTCGCGCGGGTCAGGGCGACCTGGCTCACAAGTCTGCTCGGTACTCCGCTTGAAGTGCTTGCCGAACGCGACGGAACCGGCCATGCGCCAAATTTCGCCCGGGTGCAGGTGCCGCCGGGCAGCAAGGCCGGAACGATGGTAACCGTTACCCCCACCAGGATTGTCGAAGGCACGCTGGTATGACCCCAGATGAATCAGCACAGGCGAGCTGGTCGGAACGCTTGTTTGGCGGTTTTCGCAAGACATCGGAAAAGCTGACTGAAAACCTCGCCGGGATCGTTTCGAAAACCAGGCTGGACGATAATCAGCTTGATGAGATCGAAGACGCGCTGATCCTGTCAGACCTGGGGCCGCGCGCCGCCGCGCGCATACGCGATCGTTTGGCGAACGAGAAGTTTGACAAGGGCGCGGACGAAACCGCCATACGGCAGGCCGTTGCCGACGAAATTGCCGCAATCCTGCGGCCGGTAGCCAAGCCAATAGACATCGTGGCATTTCCCCGTCCGCAGGTAATTCTGGTTATTGGCGTCAACGGGTCGGGCAAGACCACCACCATCGCGAAATTGGGTCATTTGTTTCAAGAACTCGACTATTCGGTGATGCTGGCGGCGGGTGACACGTTCCGGGCCGCTGCGATTGGACAGCTGAAGGTGTGGGCTGAACGCCTCAGCGTGCCGATCATTACCGGCCCGGAAGGCGGCGATCCGTCTGCTGTCGTCTTCGATGCCGTCAAGGCCGCGACCGACAAGGGCAGCGATACCTTGATAGTCGATACAGCCGGCCGCCTTCAGAACAAGCGTGAACTGATGGAGGAACTGGCCAAGATCCGCCGGGTTCTGGGAAGATTGAACCCAGAAGCGCCGCACGATGTTGTCCTGGTTCTG
>JAFLDC010000257.1 GCA_017302775.1 Sphingomonadales bacterium | reverse complement strand
CTGACCATCGCCTTGCGGATTCCCGAATCCATCCGGATGCGCCCGGATATGGCCATTCCGACAACCTTGATCGTATCCGAAGCCGTCGCCAACGCGATCGAGCATGGGTTTGCCGGTTGCAGCGGCACAGTAAGCGTTACCGTGACAAGCGAGGGCGAATGGATTGCGATTGCGATCCGTGACGATGGGCGCGGGCTGCCCGAAGGATTCGTTATGGCAAAGGATCAGAACCTCGGCATCAAGTTGTCCAGTGCGCTGGCCCAGCAGTTTGGCGGAACCTTCACCCTGACCAGCGAGGCCGGAAGTACCGTGGCCGTCCTGCGCCTGCCCAACGCAACTGTCTGATAGTCCTAGGCTGCCTCTTGCTTCGTGCGGGGTGTTGGGAGATGAATGGACGCGGGGGCAGTGCGCGTGTTGGAGGATGTGATGAAATTCAGGCTGTGGAGTGTGGGATCGGCTGTGGCATTGGCGCTGACGGCCGGTGCGGCTTGGGCTTGCGCGGATCCAGGGTGCGATGGCAGTTTCAACCTGATCGCGAGTGATGAAGATTGCCACGGTCGCGGGATGCTCGCCCCTGGCAATGACAGCCGGATCAACCTGATGCTGTTGCTGGCCGATCGCGGGGACCGGAGCCTGTCGACCCTGAAGCAGACCAAGCTTGAATATAGCGATATCAATTCTCCCACGGTGTTCCTCAACTGGCGCCTGCTGCGCGGCGCAATGTACCCGCAGAATCCTGTCGAGGTTGAAGAGAGCGGCGGGACCTATTCCGGGTCGCGCTGCCAAAGTTACGCTGGCGGCAGCGCCGCCCTGACCCAGGCCATGCAGGCCAATAGCGGGTTGCCCGGCGGCGAACGCAGCGCGCTGATTGCTGCGCGCGCTGGTGCAGAAGAAGTGTGCAAACAGGCAACGTCCTATTCCCGGCGATATGGTGACGACAGCAAGACTGCCCTGCCGGTGTTCAGCGGATGGCCGGCTGTCTCCAGTCAGGCAGGACGCGAATTTCTGGGCTATATTCAGGCCGCAGACGCCTTCTACGGGGATCGGTTTGACGATGCGCGGCGTGGCTTCGCCGGTCTGGCGGCGGCGAGTGATCCGTTCGTGCGCGAAACCGCGGCCTATATGCTGATCCGGGTTGAATTCGCCGCCGCACAATCTGGGGCGTTTGACCAATATGGATTCTACGATGGCAGCGAGAAGCTGGACAAGGCCGCAACAAAACGCGGTTTGCAGGCACTGGCGGCCTATCTCAAGACTTGGCCGACCGGACGTTACTCCGCCTCGGCGCAAGGGTTGCTGCGCCGAGGGCTGTGGCTGGCCGGCGATTATCAGGCACTGGGCCAGACCTACGACCGGATGCTGCTGAGCACGTCCGTCGGTAACGAGGCGGCGGCGCAACTGATCGAAGAAATCGATACCAAGCTGCTGTTCAATCCCGACGCCAAGGAAGCCGGGGATGTCGGGGCAAAAGGGGCCATGCTGCTGGCAACGCAGGATCTCGTGGCGATGCGCGGGAGCATATATGGGGAAGGCAACTCAGCCAAATCCGGTCTGAGCGCCGCTGCGCTGGATGCACAGGCGCCGCAATTTGCCAGCCAGCCGGCACTGTTCGATTTTCTGAAGGCAACACACGCATTCTATTACGGCAAGGATTACCGCCGCGTTTTGGAACTGGTGCCAGACGATACGAAGCGGACCAGCTATTCCAACCTGGCCTTCAGCCGCCAGGCGCTGCGCGGAATGGCGCTGGCGGCGCTGAAGGACCGCAACGAGGGCGGGTTCTGGCAGGATCTGCTGCGCGGTGCGAAGGGGCCGTGGCAGCGGCCGCTGGCCGAACTGGGCCTGGCAATGCATTGGGAACGCAGCGGTCAGCTTGCCGCAGTGTTCGCCAACGGCTCTCCGGTTACCGACGCCGAGATTCGCAGCCGCCTGATCGATCGCGCGGCCGGCCCGGCATTGCTGCGCACGATCGTGACCAACAAGGGCAATACCGGAACTGAGCGCGACCTGGCGCTTTACACGCTGCTCGCCAACCAGTTGGTGATGGGGCAGTACGCGGCGTTTGGCACCGACGTGAAACTGCCTGTCGCCGACCGGACGACCAACGCTGCCGCATTTACCTCTGGCAAAGTCTCGGATGGATACCCTTGTGCGGCCCTGACAGTGACGGTGGCCGCGTTGGCCCGCAATCCGCAGGATGTGCCCGCGCGCCTGTGCCTGGGCGATTTCTTCCGGCTGCACGGACTGGATTACCTGCATGGCGAATATGACTCGCCGCCCAAGCCTGATGAGCTCGGCGGCCACGCCGTCGGTTTTCCTGGTAAGCGCAATTTCCGCAGTGGATTCTACACCTCGATCATTGCCAATCCGGCCGCCGGCGCGAATGACAAGGCCTATGCGCTGTATCGGGCGGTGATGTGCTATGCACCCAGCGCAATCAACGATTGCGGTGGCGATAGCGTCCCCAAGAGCCAGCGCAAGGCCTGGTTTGACCGGCTTAAGCGCGATTACCCGCAAAGCACCTGGGCCAAGAAGCTGCGCTACTATTGGTGAACATTTGCCGCGCTGCATCGCTGCTGATCGTGATGGGACTGGCCGCGTGCGGGCCAGCCGCATCCTCGCGAGTGGACGCGGCACGCTATGATGCTTTCTTCCTGTGGGCCGGGGTCAAACCGCAGGCCGTTCTGGACAAGGCCGCGACCGTTTATCTGCTGGCGGGGGAGGTAGGCCGCGATGGCCGCTATACCGCGCTCCGCGCCACGCCGCGGGTCCGGCATGGTGAGGTCTGGCTGGTGGTGCGTGCGCAAAGCCTCGACTGGCCGCAGGCGACGACCGAGCGAATAATGACGGAACTGGGTCGGTGGCAGGGCGCGGGCAATCGCGTGTCCGGCCTCCAGATCGATTTCGATTCCTCGACCCGGGGGCTGGATCGCTATGCCGCTTACCTTCGGCAGCTGCGCGGACAACTGCCGCGGACTTACCGGCTGTCGATCACCGGCCTGCTTGACTGGAGCGCAAACGCGGATCCCGCTGCGTTGGCGGATCTGAAGGGAGTGGTCGATGAGGTTGTCGTACAAAGTTACCAGGGGCGCCAAACCATCCCCGGCTACGATCGCTATCTGACCAAGCTTGCGCGTGTCCCGGTGCCGCACAAGGTCGCACTGGTGCAGAACGGAGAATGGCGGCCCCCTCCGGCCTTGCAGAATGACCCGCTGTTTCAGGGTTATGTGGTGTTTCTGGTCAATCCGGACTGATCGGGATCAGGCGGCAACGTCCAGCTGGGGCGGTTTGCAGTCATCTTCGCCGGCCTGCTCGACCCGGTTCCGGCCGGTCTGCTTTGCGCGATAAAGTGCGGCATCGGCTGCGCGCAGGGCGGTGCGCGGATCGCCGGCGGCGAATACATCGGCGACCCCGGCGGAGAAGGTCAATTGACCAAACGGGCGATCGGTCGCGCGGTTGACCAGCCGCCGACGGGCCAGTGCCTCGCGCAGCAGATCCAGTTCCGCGCTCGCCTGCTCCAACGTTTTGCCACGGAACAGCAGAACAAATTCCTCGCCCCCGTGCCGCGCGACGTGGCAGTTGTCATCGGATATTCGCGCCAGGCTGTCTGCCACCAGCTTCAGCACCCGGTCCCCGGCATCGTGGCCGTGGGTATCGTTGATCGCCTTGAAGTGATCGATGTCGCAGAAAGCTACGCACAGGGGCTCTGCTGCTTCGCGCGCGCCGCGATATTGTTCATCGAAGGTCGCCTCGAACGAGCGACGATTGGGCAGGCCGGTCAGGTGGTCCTCCTCGGCCGATCTGCGGGCTTCGTCAAGCCGCCGCCGGAGCGCCCTGGTCTGGGCTTCGCTGCGCAGCATCTGCTTTTCAATCTCGCGGGTGCGGCGCAGCATGACCTTGGCGATGATGGCCAGCTCGGATATGACCTCGCCTGCCCGGGTTACCTGTTCCAGTTCGCTGACATGGGCTTCCAGCGCGGAATGGTATTCGCTTGTGGCGTGGTGGGCATCACGGCTGGTCTTGCCGAATTCATCGATCGAACTTTCCAGCCGCTCCATCAGTTGCGCCAGCAGCGCCAGGTCTTCGCCATAGGCTTCACTGGGGAGGTGATCGTCCAGCCATTGCGGTGTAATCGGCAGGCGCTGCTGAAGCTGCCGGTCGATCAGCCGGACGACCTGACTGTCTGATCCGCTGAGATAGGACCAGGCGATGGTCAGATTGCGGCCGTTCACGTCCAGCTTGTGGTGGGTAAGGAAACGGCCGATCTCTTCCATCTGGCGCGATTGCGCCGCAATCCGGCGTTCGGCGGGATGGGATGTGTCGATCGGCTCGGCCGATTGCGGCCGATTCCGCCCTCCCAGTCCCAGCCAGCTCAGCAGGGTCGATGAATGGCGGCCAAATGACGGATCATGCGCGGTCATGCCATGGTTAACGGCATGACCGATCAGAACTTAAGCCCGGCGCGGGCCCTTCATACCGTCAGCGTACGCGCGGACCGCCAAATGGCAGCGGCGGCGGCGGGCGCCGATGACCGCGCGGCAGTTGCGCCTGATAGGCCCGGCCGCAATGATCGACGCAATAGGGGAACCCGGGGTTCACCTTTTCACCGCAAAAATGGAAATCGGGCTCACCCGGGTGGCCAAGCGGCCAGCGGCAGATCCGGTCGTTCAGATCAAGCAGGCTGGTCTTGTCCGCCATTTCGGCGCTCGGCTTGGCCGGAACGAGCCGACGCGGCGGGGCCGGCGGGATCGGTGCCTGCTGATCGCCCGGGCCCTGGCGCAGGAATCCGCCCGGGCCAACCGAAACGATTCGCGGTCCGGGCGTGGTGGTCGGAGCGGCAACGCTGCCAACGGGGGGCGTGGCCGCGCTCGGCGCTGCAAC
>JAFLDC010000256.1 GCA_017302775.1 Sphingomonadales bacterium | reverse complement strand
CAAGGACCAGATCGATGCTTACATCGAACTGAAATGGCCCGAAGTGCTGCGCTGGGAAACCACGCCGTCGGCGGTTGAATTCGACATGTACTACAGCGCCTGACCTGGCGCAGCAGCAGGAAAGGCGCCCGGATCGCTCCGAACGCCTTTCCGCCGGATCAGGCCGACCGGAAGGGGCAAACCGCCGGTCGGCTTGACCAGAAACGACAAGGGCGCTGCGAAACCCGCGGCGCCCTTTGTTATTGCGGCGGCATCATCAGGCCGCGCCGACCGGCAGCAATGAACGTGCCGAGCAATAGTGACCCCGCCAATACCGCGATCAGCCCGAGCGGATCCATCGGTCCGGTCCGGCCAAAGTGTGAAAGCATCGCCCAACTCATAACGACGACACTGACGATGGTCGACATGGCCGCGGCTGCTTCCATAGAAACCCCCCGCATCAGCTCGTCGTAAAGTGGCCATTGCGTAACAGTTACCGCCGCCATGACGATCACGGCCGCGATCATCGCGCCGGCGGCAAGGGTATCCGGCACCCGGCCGGTCGGGCCCGACAGCGCCAGCAGCATCAGGGCCCCGCCCAATGCCACACAGGTAATGACGCTTCTGGTAAGAACGGCCCGCTGTTCGGCCAGATCCTCACGGTCAGCAACGTTAAGCAGGGCCACGCCCACTCTCGGCAGGACCAATCCAAGCCCCACCATGAGGCCGATCAGCCCATAGATCATGCCGACCCCCAGCAGGGCGACCGCGCCCGGGGCGATGGTACCCCTGATTTCCGGCAACAGCGCTGAAACACTTAACGCGCCGATCAACCCGACGACGCCACCACCGGCCATTTGCAATGCTGCCTTGCGCAGGTTTGGTTGTGCAGGTGCGCTTTTCATGCTTCCGGCTCCCATTGATCGATAAATATGTCAGGCACCGGCACCCCGAATAACCGGGACATGCGCAGCGCCAGGGGCAGACTCGGGTCATACTTGTCCGTCTCGACCGCATTGATGGTTTGCCGCGACACGCCCAGGCGCCGCGCCAGCTCACCCTGGCTCCAGCCCTCGCGTTCGCGCAGCTCCCGCAACCGGTTTTCCATCGACTGCCTTTCCGTACCTGACAAGAACTCTTTACATGCGCGCCTCGCATCTGTCAAGAACTCTTGTCAGACGCAGCGAAAATCATTTTCCTACAACGCGTTTTTCCGCCTAATTGACCGGCCTCTTCACAATTGGATCGCGAGGCGCTCGATGGACTACTCTCTCGACTTTTTCGAAGCACTGCGGCGGATGAAAGCGCGGCGCGAAACCGCGCCGAAGGCGGAACCGGCAGCACCCGCCATTGTTGCGGAACCGGTGCCGGCGTCAGCCGTTACGGAACCAGCGCCGGCGTCTGCGCACGACGACCAGCCATATCGCATGGGACCGGCTGGAACCGCGCTCATCAAAACTTTCGAAGGGTGCGCCAAGCGGCGCAGCGACGGCCGGTTCGAGGCCTATCCGGATCCCGGCACAGGCGGCGCGCCGTGGACGATTGGGTGGGGCGCAACCGGGGCCGGGATTTTGCCCGGCACAATCTGGACGCAGGAGGAATGCGACGCGCGGCTGGACCGAGACCTTGAACGTTTCGCCCGTGACGTTGCCCGTGCGCTTGGCAAGGCACCAACCAGCCAGGCGCAGTTCGATGCCCTGGTCAGCTTTCACTACAACACCGGCGCCATTGCCAAGGCTACGCTCACCCGCCTGCACAAGGCCGGCCGATTTGCAGAGGCAGAGGCGGAGTTCCATAAATGGGTGCACGCAGGCGGCAAACGCCTGAACGGGCTGGTACGCCGCCGGGCGGCCGAAGCCGCGCTTTACCGGCGTGGGTGATCGGCCCTGGTGATCGCGGCCAAGGCTCCATCGATCTCAGGGTAATGAAACACGAACCCGCTGGCCTCGGCTGCGCGCGGCAGCACCCGTTGCCCGCCCAGCAACAGTTCGCGGGCGAAATCGCCCAGCAGCGCGGTTAAAGGCCAGGCAGGCACCGGCAAGATCGTCGGACGATTAAGCGCACGGCCCAAGGCCCTGGTGAAATCCCGGTTGCTCACCGGGTTCGGTGCCGTCGCATTGACGGGGCCGGCAACCGCAGGATCGGCGATGCAGTGCACGATCAGCCGCACCAGATCATCCTGGTGGATCCAGCTCATCCAGTGGCGTCCCGATCCAAACCGTCCGCCCAGCCCCAGCCGGAACGCCGGAAGCATGCGGGCCAGCAGTCCGCCGCCCTGACCGAGCACGAGGCCGGTCCGCAACAGAATGGTGCGCACGCCGGCCCCGGCGGCGGCTGTCTCCCAACGGGTGCAAACCTCGCGTGAGAAGCAGGCGGTGCCGGGGCTGGATTCGTCCAGTTCCGCATCATCACGGATGCCGTACCAGCCGATTGCGGAGCCGCTGATCAGCACCCCTGGTTTTACATCCAGACGCGCGATCAGATCCAGGCAGGCGCGCGTGGCATCAACCCGCGATGCAATGATCCGCGCCCGTTTGCGCCGTGTCCACGGACTGTCCGAAATGGGTTCGCCAGCAAGGTTGACCACGGCATCGATCCGTTCCGCTGCCGCGATCTGATCGAGGCTCGTAACAACTTTTACAGTGTCAGGCAGTCTGGCAGCGCGTGCAGGGTTGCGCGTGAGTACCGAGACCCGGTGCCCGCCGGCGATCGATGCCTCGACCAGTCGGGAACCGACAAAGCCGGTGCCGCCAGTCACCAGGACATGATGCGGTAAGCGCAAGGCATCGGTCAGCATCGCTGGGTTCATTCCAGCAAGCTATGCCGCATGCGACCGCGCCGCAAGCACTCGAAGCCCGGCTACCACCGCGATGATCCAGTACAGACCCCGTCCTGCCGATTGCGGCTTGCAATCCACTGCGCACAATCCGACATAGCGTGCGTTTAATCGATCCATTAAGGGAGATTCGAGGATGCGCGAGCTGCTGCAACATTACATCGACGGCAAGTGGGTGGACAGCGAGGGCGGCGTGCGCCGCGAAGTCATCAATCCGGCCACCGAAGAGCCCGTCAGCGCCATCACCATCGGCACCAAGGCGGATGTCGACAAGGCTGTTGCCGCGGCGCGCAAGGCCTTCAAAAGCTGGAGCCAGACGACGCGCGAGGAACGCCTTGCCGTGCTCAATCGCATTGTTGAGGAATACAAGAAGCGCGGTGCGGACCTTGCCGTTGCGATGGCTGAGGAAATGGGCGCGCCGGTCTCCTTCGCCGGGACTGCCCAGGTCGGCGCAGGAATCGGTGGGTTCCTTGGCACGATGGCAGCCTTGCAGGACTTCAATTTCCTGGAAGATGGCCCGGGTTACAAAGTTGCATATGAACCGATCGGCGTGGTTGGCATGATCACGCCGTGGAACTGGCCGCTCAACCAGATCGCGCTCAAGGTGGCTCCTGCACTGGCCGGCGGCAACACCATGGTGCTCAAGCCCTCGGAAGAATGCCCGACCAACGCCAAGATCTTTGCCGAAATCCTGGACGCAGCCGGTGTCCCGCCGGGCGTGTTCAACCTGGTGCAGGGTGACGGGCCGACCACTGGCAATGCCATTTCCAGCCATCCCGACATCGATATGGTCAGCTTCACCGGATCAACCCGCGCCGGGATCGCGGTGGCGATTGCCGCCGCGCCGACCGTCAAGCGGGTCCATCAGGAACTGGGCGGAAAATCGCCAAACCTGGTCCTGCCCGATGCCGATTTCGCCGCGACCCTTCCCGCCACCTTGTCCGGGCCGCTGGTCAACACCGGCCAATCTTGCATCAGTCCGACCAAGGTGCTGGTCCCGCGTGAACGGCTGGATGAAGCCGCGCAGTTCGCCAAGGCGATGTATTCGGCCACCCCGGTGGGCGATCCGATGCAGGAAGGCCAGCACCTTGGCCCCGTCGTCAACAAGGCGCAGTTCGACAAGGTGCGCGGGCTGATCCAGTCCGCCATCGACGAAGGCGCCACCCTGGTCACCGGCGGCCCCGATCTGCCGAGCAACGTCAACCGCGGCTATTACATCCAGCCGACCGTTTTCTCTGACGTGACGCCCGACATGCGTATCGCCAGGGAAGAAATCTTTGGTCCGGTGGTGACGCTGATGGCTTACGACAGCCTCGATCAG
Source organism: Sphingomonadales bacterium (assembly GCA_017302775.1). The sequence continues at coordinate 765 of JAFLDC010000256.1, read as the reverse complement.
GCGATCGAGATGGCCAACGATACCGAATATGGCCTGTCAGCCGCGATCTCCGGCGATCCGGCCAAGGCCGCACCCGTCGCCGCGAAGCTGCGCGCCGGGATGGTCGCGATCAACAATTGGGGCCCCAGCCCCGGTGCCCCGTTTGGCGGCTACAAGCAATCGGGCAACGGCCGTGAAGGCGGCCTTGCCGGTCTGAAGGACTTCATGGAAATGAAGGCGATTTCGGGCTTGCCCGCCTGAACCGCGGCGAAAGCAAACCGGCTCCCTTCCCGCCCGCGCGGGGAGGGAGTTTTGCTATCCGCGCTATGCGGGCTGCAGAGTGCCGCGATAAGCCACTATCCGTCCGATCAGCGGCAGGGCGATCTCCACGTCAAAGCAGAATTGTCCATCCTCCTGCCGCTCCATGCTGGTGCCCCTGGGCAGGAGAAAGACTGGCAGCGGAACACCAAGGAGCGAGCAGCGACGCGGCACCAGCTGCAACCTGCCGTCGTTCACCACCAGCGCCAGTGAAACTGCAATCATGCCGAATTTTTCCACCAGCAGGAACTGATCCCGGCCCTGCCCGGCAAATTGCAGCGACTGGAACGTCTTGTCGCCAAAGGTCCGAACCCAGCGCTCGCCATCGGGCCCGGTCACGAACCGCACCCGCACCGGACATTCCCCCGCTTTCCCGGGAAAGCCAAACACCGCCCGCACCGGCCCCGCCAGTAGGCTTCGCCCCGGCTGGACAACAGCGTGTCCCTGCCATTCGCGGGTTTGATTGCT
>JAFLDC010000255.1 GCA_017302775.1 Sphingomonadales bacterium | reverse complement strand
CGGGCCATCGCGCTGCTTGAACCGCTAGCCGGTATTGAGGCACCGCCCAACGTCATGTTCAATCTGGCCTGGTCCAAGGCAATGGTTGGAGCAAAGGACGAGGCGCTGGAACTATTGGCTGCGTCCACAACCACCGCGTTCCCGGCTGCGGCTATGCTTCGCACCCAATTGCTGCACGAGGCCGGAGACTTTGAAGGCGCGCTGGCCTTCGGCAAACAAGCGCTTGCTCAGCACCCGGACGACGCCGGACTGAATTCGGCAGTGGCAACTTTGGCGCTGGATCTGGAAGATCTGGAACTCGCACGGGCCTGCGCGGTACGCGGCGGAGAGCATCCAGAGGCCTTGGCGGCGATCGGCATGCTTGTCATGCAAGACGGCAACCCGGCCGAGGCGCGCGCCAGTTTTGAACAATCGCTGGCCAAGCGTCAGCACAACCCCCGCGCCTGGATAGGACGCGGGCTTACCAGGCTGGTTGAACACGACCCGGCAGCGGCAGCCGACGATCTTGATTGCGGCGCACAGCAATTCGGTGATCACATCGGCTCGTGGATTGCGGCCGGATGGGCACATTATCTGAGCGGCGACATCAATGCCGCCGGGCAACGCTTTGAGCGTGCCCTGGCGATCGACCCCGCCTTTGCCGAAAGTCATGGGTCTCTGGCGGTGATCGACATTACTCGCGGTGACGAGAAATCAGCCCGCCGACGCCTGACCACGGCCTTGCGGCTCGACCGCAACTGCTTCTCCGCAGCGCTGGCTCAGGCCATGCTCCAGGTGGACAATCCGGCGGCGGCGAGGAAATTGATCGAACAGGCTTTCGAAACCCCGCTCAACGCACGGGGAATGACCATTGCAGGCTATCTTGCGGGAATGGCACGCCCGACGGTCCACTGATCGCGCGGCCTAACCCAGCTCCGCCAGCGCGCGGTCGATCAGCTCCAGCCCGGTTTGATTTTCTTCGAGGGCTTTGGTCACGCGGTCGGCGATTTCCTGAAACTGAAGTGTGTTGGTCACTTCATCGCCAAAGGATTCGGCAAGCAGAGTGCGGACAAAAGCCCGGCGCAAATCGGTCGCGGCGATGTCTTTTCGGCGGGCAAGCTGCCGCAGCGGCTCCAATCGCCCATGCGCGTCTGCGCGCACCGGCGTCTGCGCGGATCTGACCCCGCCGGCGCCGCGCTCGCCAAGGCGCTGGAGGCGCTCCTTGAGTATCAGGATCGCCTGATCGACCCGGGAAATCTGGGTCATTGGCGGGTACGCCGGGTCGCGCCGAGCAACAGTGAGGTGGCCGAAACCACATCATCGGCCGGTTGTCCTGAACTGTCCCCCTCACCCAACGCCGCTTTACTGCGCTCGATGATCAACTGCATGTCGCCGTTGAGCGGCAAATTCTCCTGATTTGCTGCAATTCCTTGCGAGAGCGCTGCAATGCAATCGGCGAAACGATCGGCAATCAGATGTTCAAGGCCGTCAACGAAGCAGACGAGATAATGCCCGCCAGGCAACGACTTGAGCGGCTGCCAGGTGCGCTGTGCTGTGGCTGCCTCGCCCGAGGTCAGTTCAAAGAAGCCCAGCTGGAACCGGGCAAGGTGAAAATCGGGATCGAGCGCAACGGCTCTGGTCAAAGCCTCATGGGCAGCGATGAAGCGCTTCTCGCTGACGAGCAATGACCCATACATGAAGTGCAGACGCGCATCATCGGCATAGCTGGCCAGTGCCTGTTCAAGCGCAGAAATCCCCGCAACGGTATCCGCGTCGGCGACACCGAGCACCTCACGAACCAAATCATCGGGTGCCTGGGATTTGTGCTCTGCTGTCATTTCAAGGCCTTCATCGACTTGTGGAGTTTCCGGAGTGCTGACTTGTGTAATTGCGAGATACGCCCTTTCGACAACTCCAGCATACTAGCTATCTGCGAGAAGAGCAGATCGTTTAGATAATGTAGCCGGATTACGGTCCGCTCCGGTTCGGGCAGTTCCTCAACCCGGCTTCTCAGTATCGCCCGCGTCTGCCGCCAGGCGAGACTGTCAAAACCGTTGTCGCTGCGTCCCACCAATGCAGACGGCGTATCCCGATCTTCCGCCGACAGGATCATCCCGATCGCCAGTTCGGCAACGAGATCGGCCAGTTCGTCGGTTGCAGAGCGCGGCGAAGCCCCTTCTTCAACCAGTGATTTCAAGCGCTCGCGCTCTTGCCGGCGGCGGAAACGAACCTGCGCATGGCGTTCGTCGAGGGTGGCGGTGCCATCAACGATGCTCCCGGCAATGCGCGCCGACGCAAAGCCGAGAAAAGTTGCGCCCCTGGTTGCATCGAAGCGGTCAATCGCTTCGAGCAGCCCGCGATAGCCGAACTGTTCGAGATCTTCGACCATATCGCTGGAGAGGCCATTGCGGCGCGCATGGCGGCGCGCCAGCGAGCGTGCAAATCGGCGGTATCGCTCGAACAAGGCTTCGCGCAGTCCGGGATCGGGAGAATGCGCATACCGCCGCCACAGCCCGGCCTCTTCCCGTTCAGGAACAACAACAAGCCCCAAGCCACTGGTTCTTGTTCGCGCTGCCCTCATTTGAAGCTGCCCATCACTCCGAAAATCAGCAGCGACCAGCCATCAATCAGAACGAACATCAAAAGCTTTATTGGCAGCGAAATGGTCGTTGGCGGAACCATCATCATGCCCAGCGCCAGCAAGATCGATGACACCACCAGATCGATGAGGAGGAACGGCAGCAAGATCACAAAGCCAATTGTAAAAGCGGTTCGCAACTCATTGATCATAAAGGCGGGGACCAACTTGAGCAGCGCGACCTGCTCACGAGTTTGGGGGAGTGGCTCGCGCGCAATTCGGTAAACAGCAGCCAGATCCGAATCCCGGGTCTGCGCCAGCATGAAGCGCTTGAGCGGCTCGCCGCCGCGTGCCGCCGCGCTTTGCAATTCGAGGCTGCCGTTCAGATAAGGCTGGAGCGCCTGACGATTGATCTCGTCGGCAACCGGCCCCATCCCGAAGAGCGTGAGAAACAGCGCGAGGCTGACCAATACCGAGCTTGGCGGCGTTTCGGGCATCCCGAAAGCGTGCCGCACCATCGAGAGGACAATTACGATCCGTGCGAAGCCGGTCATGGTGATGATGATTGTTGGCAGCACGGCCAGCGCTGCTAACATCACGCTCGTCCGAACCACGTCGCTCGAAGGCGTGCCGACCGCCGCCCAGGCAGGAAGGGGAACAAGGCTCATCACCCCGGCACCCGCTACGACGATTATCGAACGTGCCGTGCGCATTATGGCACAGCACCTATGCCGGGGGCGGTCGCAGCCTGATCGCGCCGATCGATAATCTGCTGCCCTGAGGGTCCGCTCAAGATGACATATTCGGCGCCATCGCAGACGATCACCGAAATCTCGGCGTAACTGGATATCCTTCTGACTTCCACCACCTTGATCCGGCTGCTGCGATTGGTCAGCGCGCGAAAATCAATGGCGGCCAGGCGGCGCCCGCCCCTTGCCTTGACAATAAAGATCAGCGCCACAGCCGCCGCAAGGCAGACAACCAGCGCAGCAATGATGCGAACGGCGGAGATACCGGCCTCGTCAGCGCCGCCAAGTCGCTGGGCAACGGCGGGTGAACCGGCCAGCACGATCACACCGATAAAAAAAGCCAACCGGCCCGAAATCGCCCTCATGTATTTGCCAACGTCTGGATTCGCACTCCGAAGTTCTCGCCAACGGCGACGAGCTCACCCGACGCGATTACGACCCCGTTAAGCCGCAGCATCACCGGATCGCCGAGCGCCTTGTCCAGCGTGAGACTGTCACCTTCGGTCAGCGCCTTAAGCTCAGCAACGGTAAGGCGCACCGATCCCAGAACGGCCTCCACCGTTACAGGAATATCGTCAAGTACGGTGCGGGCTTTGCGAATTTCGGCCTTCTTACTGATCGGCGGACTGGTCATTGTGTGGCGGTCTCTCTCGCTTCGACGGAAATCTCACTGGTCAGGGTCAGGCTCAGCACATCGCCGTGCCTGACTACGCGGGCGCTCCCTTGCTTCGGGACTCTTCCTGAGATTTCCAATGGGGCCGGGTCGGCGACCTTGCGGTCGAACATCACAACATCGCCAATGCCAAGTGCTGCGACTTCGCTCGAGCTCAGCTGTGATTGGCCAAGGAATGCCGATAAAACGAAGGCCTCAACCTCAAGCGCATCCTTGAGACTGCCAAGCTGCGGGGCCACCTCGGACCGCGCAGCGAGCTGGCGAATGCGGATCTGTGCCACCGGCCCGACCACCAGCGCCAACGACCAGCTTTCCACCGAATGGGTGATCTTGAAACCCAGGAGGCCCTTGCGGTTTGAGATCGTCTCGAACCTGGTTTTGGCTGGCTCCGACCGGACTCCAAGCGCCCCCAGCAGTTCGTCAATTGCGTCGCGCCCCACCTTGGCCAGCAAGGCGCTATCACGCGGATTGTGCGGCTGTCCGGCATCATTGCAGACCTTTAAGCCTACTTGAGTCAAGGTGTCGCGCATCTGGCCGACGAACACGTCGCCAAGCGCAGACCACGCCTCACCGCGAAGCGAATTGATGGCCTGGCCGGTAACCTTGATTGCGGGTGGGCCGACAAACCACTGGCCTTCCCACCGCGCCACGATCTTGCGAATGGCCTGCTCAACCGCGCCAGGGGCAGCGGCGGGAAGCCACGGTTCTACTGGCTTCATCAACCTTGACCGCGGATCCCGAACAGCTGCTGGATCATGTCGTTCGATGCGCTGATAATCTGTGAACTGGCCTGATAGCCGCGCTGAATGAGGATCAGATCGCCAAATTCGCGCGAAAGATCAACGTTTGATGCCTCCAGGCGGCGGGAAAGGACCTGACCAACACGCGGATCTTCACTCGCAAGTACTTGCACGTCTGCACCGGGGC
>JAFLDC010000254.1 GCA_017302775.1 Sphingomonadales bacterium | reverse complement strand
ATCGAACTGCTCTCGCTCATGCCCGAACTGGCAGATTTCAATGACGATCTGCGTCAGCACGGTGCGCCCGCATTGAGTGAACGGGTCATTGCCCAGTTGCACGAGGACGATCGCAGGAGGTTCATCGAAAGCTGAGGTTGGCCGAGACGGAGGAGTGGCGCGCGCGTGCGGTCATGGTCTCCCGGCTATCCGTACCGGGCAAGCCCGGCCTTCCTTCAGGCGCGATCCGAGAGACCGGCAGCCGCGAGGCTGCAATGGCGGTCTGCGGCTATTTTCCGGCGGCGCTCACGCGCCTTTCCATCGCGAACCAAAATAGCCGCCGCCCGCCATCCTCCGCTGCGCTTCGGTCCAAGGGGATGCAGCCCCGCCGCTGCCGGTCAGAGGGATCGCCGTGAAGGCCGGGCAAGGTGCCCGGTGATGCGAACCCCAGGAGTTATCTCCATGACCGACCCCGACGAACCCGACCACGAAGTCTCGCCGACCGCTCATCTCCTCGATGAAATCGCCCTCTACGGCTACCGTCCTTTCTCGGACGAGGCCGACCCGCGCCCGCTTCCTGACGAGCGCATCGCCGTCGGCGCTGTCGCCGACATGTTCGACGCCTTGATCGCCACGTTGCTCGACACCAGGCTCGAACCCGATCTTCAAGACCTGTGCTGGGCGCTCGGCAATTTGTTCCACCGCGCCGAAGGCCGCATCAGCCGCGAGCTCGACGACAACGAGGACGCGCAGAAGCGCAGTCAGCGCGAGCAGGACGGCTCCGAGGTTAAATCGGTCGAACTCGAACGGCTTATCCGCGAAGGCATCGGCCTGATCGAGCGCCGCAACGCCATGGAGTTCATGCGCGAGGCTGCCTCCGACCAGTTCGAAGCCCATTTCCGCAAGGCCTGGACCCCGCGCACCGGCTCACTCGTCAATCACCGCACCCTAACTGCCGCCGTGATCGACAGCCGCGATTTCCTTGCCGCCAAGCGCCGTTCTGAGATCGAACCGATGCTGCCCACCGGCACCCGCATCGCATTCACCTCTGGCCCTGCCTATCAGGATCACAACCGCATCTGGGCAGTGCTCGACAAAGTCCTCGCCAAATATCCCGACATGGTCCTGTTCCACGGCGGAAACCCGACCGGCGGCGAACACATCGCTTCGCTCTGGGCGCGGGCGCGCAAAATCCCCCATGTCCCGTTCCGGCCAGACTGGGAGCGGTTCAAAAAGGCCGCACCGTTCCGCCGCAACGATCAGATGCTCGAAGTGCTGCCCAAGGCCGTGGTCGCCTGTCCGGGCAATGGCATCAATGCCAATCTGGTCGACAAGGCGCGCAAAATGGGGATTTCAGTCTGGGCTATTGAATGATGGCTTTCGCTTTCGGCGCGGCGCCATTTGGATTTGCGACAACAATCGAATTCCAGATGTGTGCTTGGAAGGGCGCAGCAACTAGGAACCACCTTTCAGCACATTCCGCATCCTTCGGTCCGGAACCAGCCACAGGAGAGCGACTGCAGCAAAGCAAGCAAACCCGAGCCAGGGCTGGATCAAGCTGGCCCCGATCCCCGCAGCGTAGGTCAACAGCGAGATTTTGCCCTTCCAGTCCCGGCCCAAGGCCTGCGCCAGTGCGCTGTCCCGTCCGTGGTGTGCCGAAAGCGCCGGGGTCAGCAGATAATAGGCGAAAGCCGCCAGCAGCAGGTTGGCTCCGTAGAGGATCATCGGCCCCTGCGCGAAATGGTTTTCGCCCAGCCAGCCGGTCGTGAAGGGCAGCAGCGAAAGCCAGAAAAGCAGGTGCATGTTCGCCCACATTACCCGCTCATCGACCGAACGGGCGGCGTGCAGCGTGTGATGGTGGTTGTTCCAGTAGATCCCCACATAGAGGAAGCTCAGCACATAGCTGACGAACTTGCCGGTCAGCGGTGTCAGCGCGGACCAGTCCGCCCCGTGCGGCACCTTGATTTCCAGCACCATGATCGTGATGACAATCGCCAGCACGCCATCGGTAAAGGCTTCGAGACGGTTCTTGGCGATCATTGCTTGCCTCCAGCCTGCGTCATTTGCCCAGAGTTTCGATCACCAGCTCTGCCGCCGCAGCGCCGGAATACTGCTGTTGCCCGGTGATCAGGTTGCCATCACGCAGGGCAAAGGGCTTGAACATCGACTGGACGATGAAGTTGGTATCCTCGATATTCTTCGCTTCGTCCTCGATCCAGAAGGGCTGGATCTTCTGCCCTACGAAGCCGTCGGCAAAAGCCTCTTCGCTGTTGGCAAAGCCGGTCCAGGTCTTGCCCTTGACCAGCAGATCGCCGTTCGAGAGCCGGGTCTTGAGCAGCACGCAGGTCCCGTGGCAGACGATCGCCACGACCTTGCCGGCCTCATAGGCCTTGGCGATGAAATCATGCAGCGCCTGGTCATCGATCATCGTCACCATCGGCGACTGGCCGCCCGCCACGAAGATCGCGTCATAGCTGTCGAGGCTGACATCGGCGATCGAACGCGTATCTTGGAGCAAGGCGGCATGTGCTGCCGACTTCTTGAAGCCGAGCGAAACCAAATCGTGGGCGGAATAGCCCGATGCATCTTCCGGGTCCGAGTAGCCATCGGCAACGAGATCGCCGCCCTTTGGCGAGACGATATCGATCGCATAGCCTGCCTCGCTGAACGCCCAATATGGGTGGGTAAGCTCGGCCCACCAGAAGCCGATCGGCCAGCCGGTGGTCGGCGAAGTGGCCGGATTGGCGGCGATCATCAGCACGCGTTTGGGGGAATGGGTATCGATGGTTGCCGACATGCGAGTGGGTCCTTGTTGTCTGATGGAGAAGAGGAGTGTTTGCAATTCAGCTGGAGATCGCCGCGAAAGCCCAGTTCCGGCCCTTGCCGCGAAACAGCGCCTGATTGATCCAGGTCATGCCGAAGGGTTCCAGCAGGCGCGACTTGGCGATGTCTCCGGCGTCGAGCGGATCAAAGCCCAGATCGGTCAGTAGCGCGGCGACCATTGCCTTGGCGGCATGGTCGTTCCCGGCCATGAACATCACCGGGCGGTGCGACAGCTGACTGTTGTCCGCCATCAGTTCTGCCCCGACTTGGTTGAGCGACTTGACCACATGCGCCGCCGGCAACCAGGCCTGCACCTGTTCGCCGCCGCTGTTGTTATGGCCGAGGAGCAGGCCCAGCTGGCCATCGACAATGCCCAGCGGATTGGTGCAGTCGAGCACGACCTTGCCATGAAGATCGCCCAGGCCTTGCAAGACGTCCCGCACTGCGTTCCACGGCAAGGCCAGGATCACCACATCGCTGTCGGCTGCCGCATCGATCGGCAAGGCAAGCTGCGAGCCCGTCGATCGGGCCAGAGCCACCGCCACTGCGGCATCGGGCGAGCGGACGCCGAGCGTCACCTGGTGCCCCTTGCCGTGCAGGCCCTTGGCTATGGCTGCACCGACATTGCCGGTACCAATGATTGCGATCTTCATGACGGGGTCTCCAGCTGCGACGATGCCCACCGATCTAGACAGCCGAGTAATGCAGATATAGTGAATTCAAATCATGTCTGACTTAAGCACGAACGAACTCAGGCGCATCGACTTGACGCTGCTGCTGGTGTTTCTCGGGCTGCTGAAACACCGCAAGGCGGCGCTGGTCGCAGCCGAACTTGGCTTGACGCAGTCCGCGATTAGCCAGGCGCTCAAACGGTTGCGGGACATTCTGGGCGATGAGCTGTTTCTGCGCCGTCCGCACGGGATGGAGCCGACCGCGCTAGCGCTGTCGTTGGAAAATCCCATTCTGACTTCGGTTGAACTGATCAGAGGCGCGGTCGGCCAGGCGCTACTGTTTGAGCCAGCTACTGCAAAAGGCGTGGTCCGCATCGCAGCACTCGACGCGGAGCAAGCCGTCCTGCTTCCGCCTTTTGCGGAGGCGCTGCGCCGCGAGGCCCCCGGCCTGCAACTTTCGGTGCTGCCGCTGGGCAGGCAGGATGCCGTTGGTGCACTCTTGGCGGGAGAGGTCGATCTGGCCGTTGGCTATATCTGGAATGTCCCGGCGAACATCCACCAGCATAGGCTCTATGTGGAAAGCTTTCACGTCGCCGGGCTCGCACGCCGGTTCCGCGATCAAACGATCTCGCTCGATGACTATTGCGCCGCAAATCACATTCTGGTGTCGCCCGCCGGCGATTTGCAAGGCATCGTCGATGACAAGTTGGCCGAACTGGGCCAGTCTCGATCGATTGCGATGGCCCTTCCGTCATTCATTCCTGCCATGGCGGCCGCAGCAGCAAGTGATTGTTTGATTACCTTGCCGAGTAGGATCGCCTTGGCCTTTGCCGGTCGATTTGGAATGAATGTCGTGCCATCTCCGATCGCAATCAGGTCTTTCCCGATTTCACTGTTCTGGCACGCAAGAAACCAAGTCGACCCACGAAGCGTGTGGTTGAGGCAAATGCTGATCGCATCCTCTAATTCCGATCCAACGCCGTCGATGTCCAATCATCGGGAATAGCTGCGCATCAATGCCTGCAAGTCTACGATGACTATACGGCGCCTAGGTTCACATCCTTACTAGGCAGAATCCACCCCACGCTCAAAGGCCAATCCGTTGGCCGCCTCAAATCCTCCTTCAATCAACCCGCAAGGGGTCCGCTACGCTGCGCGTGCGGCCACTTCGGCCTTCCGCCTCCGTGGTGATTGCGGCTTTGCGCCGTCTGTCCGGGGCCTGTCGAGCGGGGATGGTCCCTGCTCCAAGACGGGAGCTCGAACATGTCACTCAAGATCGCACAGCGTCACGCCTGGAGCCTCGCCCGCACCCTGATGGTCTGCGTCACTCTGTTCCATGCCGGTGACGGCTACGCGGCGGTTCCCACGGCAGAATTCGATGGTGATGCCAGCAGCATCGTTCACGAATATGACCCGTTCAATCCCTGACCGCGCCGTCAA
>JAFLDC010000253.1 GCA_017302775.1 Sphingomonadales bacterium | reverse complement strand
CGTCATCCTCACGGGTAATCAGATCGTCAACCGATCCGCTGACGGTTCCACGATTCTTGGTACGCATGGTGCGGAATTTAAACACGGTGAACTCCTCACCGCGATAACCCATCCGCTTTTGGCGGAACAGGATCGGTCCCGGCCCATCGAGCCTGATCGCCACGGCAGCAGCCAGGCAGAATGGCAGCAGGAAAGGCAGGATCAGCAGGGCGGCGATCCATTCGATGATCTGCTTGGGCAGCATCCACGAATTGGCAGGACCAAGCGCGCCGAAATTGTTTTCCGAAAGGTTCTCCAGCTCGGTCCTCCCGGTCAGCGACTCATAAAGATCCTTTGAGTGATAGACCGGGATCCCCGCCAAAGTGTAATCGGCGATCCGCGCCTCCCAGGCATCGTTGTGATCGTGCCGAAAGTCTGCCGTTACGGCATCGATCCCATCCAGCGTCGAATCGAGTCGCAGGCGCTTGCTCGTCACGCCGTTCAATTCATCGAATCGGGCCACCCGGCCGCCGGGAATGGTTCCCAGCCGCAACACCGTCTTTCGCTGGACTACCAGATAGACCATGAAAAACCACACGATGCAGGCCGCAAAGCTGAGCACCAGCAGTGCGCGGGAATATTCGATACGAAACAGCAGGATCGCCGACAGGACCATGCCGAACGAAACAAAGTAGGCTGGCAGAATACCGAAGCTTTCGAACGTCCCCGGCAACTTGCTGAGCGAACGGTGCAGCCAGAAGCCCAGCAGCAAGCCCGCCAAGCAAGCCAGGTAAGTGTTCTGCGAGACATAGTCCCGCCACCCCATCGGTTGAAACAGCGAAGTCAGCAGGAATGGCAGCAGCACGCAAGCGACCGCAGCCAGCATCAGCTGGATCAGCGGATTCAACCACACGCTCTTGCGCTGCAAACGGAGCCTGTTCGGTGCCATTAGCGCGCGACCTTGAACCTATTCTGAGCGAAAGCGAGTACCGTCCGCGTTTCTGACTGGTAAGCGCCCATAATGCCGCCTAAGGGAAATGTCATGCAAAATAACCCGCAACGTGCTCGAAATGCTGCACTTCTGTTACACAGTGGAGCCAGTCTAGCGTGATCCCCCAATTGATACGCCCTCGCCGATTTGCAGATCCGCGCGGATGGTTTTGTGAGACATACAACCAAACTGCACTTGCGGCCTTGGGCATTCTGGACGTTTTCGTGCAGGACAACCACAGCTTGTCGATATCGCGGAGAACCGTTCGCGGGTTACATTGTCAATTGCCGCCTCATGCGCAGGCAAAACTGGTTCGCTGTGTACGCGGCGCGATCTTTGATGTCGTGGTCGACCTGCGGCGCGAATCACCCACTTTCGGGCGGTGGGTCGGGGCTACGTTGTCTGAAGCCGAGGGTGAGCAATTGTACGTGCCGGTCGGCTTCGGGCATGGTTTCATGACTCTCACTGACCATGCCGAAGTGCAATACAAGTGTTCAGATTTCTACGCCCCGGAATGTGAAAGCGGGGTAATTTGGAACGATTCAGCGATCGCAATCGAGTGGCCGCTTGAACCTGGAATGGAAGCGGTGATATCGGACAAGGATCAGATTCTGCCTGGCTTGCAGGACTTTTCCGGACATTTCGATTACGACGGGACACCGCTGGTCGCGCTGGAGATTTAATCGCAATGACTTCATTCACCCGTATCCTCGTCACTGGCGGGGCCGGTTTCATTGGTTCAGCTGTCGTTCGCCAGTTGATCGCAGAGACCAACAACTCGGTCTGCACGGTCGACAAGCTGACTTATGCTGGCAACCTCACATCGCTGGGGGATGCACTGCAATCGAACCGTCACACGTTTTATCAAGCCGACATTTGTGATTCCGCGGCGCTGACGCAAATTCTGCTTGAATTTCAGCCCGACACCGTGATGCATTTGGCAGCTGAAAGCCATGTCGATCGTTCAATTGATGGCCCGGCTGAATTCATTCAGACCAACGTCGTTGGCACGTTCACTTTGCTTGATACGGTGACCGCTTATTGGCGCGAACTCCCCCCGGAGGCGAAAGAAGCATTCCGGTTCCACCATATCTCAACCGACGAAGTGTTTGGCTCACTCGGCAGCGACGGCCAATTTGACGAAGCGACGGCATACGATCCGCGTTCGCCTTATTCAGCCTCTAAGGCCGCGAGCGATCACCTGGTGCGGGCCTGGTTTCACACTCACCAATTGCCCGTGGTCGTAACCAACTGCTCCAACAACTACGGGCCTTACCATTTTCCGGAGAAGCTGATCCCGTTGACCATCCTCAAGGCGCTTGAGGGTGCCAGTTTGCCGGTTTATGGCGACGGATCAAACGTGCGCGACTGGCTTCATGTTGAGGATCACGCCCGCGCCTTGCGGGTGGTCGCAGCGCGGGGCCGGCGCGGCGAGACCTATTGTGTCGGTGGCAATGCTGAACGCACAAATTTGCAAGTGGTCCACACGATTTGCGACGAACTCGATACCCAGCGTCCGCGCGAGGATGGTCGGTCTTATCGTGAGCAAATTACTTTCGTCAGCGACCGCCCCGGGCACGACTTCCGCTATGCCATCGACGCCAGCAAACTCGCGACAGAACTCGGCTGGCACCCGCAGGAAAGCTTTGCCAGCGGCATATCCGGGACGGTCCGCTGGTACCTTGAGAACGAAGACTGGTGGCGAGCGGTTCAAAGTGGATCGTACCGCGGTGAGCGACTGGGCCTGGCCAATGCCTGAACGGTGGTTGCTAACCGGCGGCACCGGTCAAGTGGGGCAAGCCTTGCGGCGCAACCCGCCGTCAGGTGTTGAGATCGTGGCACCCAGCCGTGACCAGTTAAATCTCGCCGATCTGCCGCCGCTGGCGCCGGTGCTCACCGGGATTGACGCTGTGATCAACTGCGGTGCCTATACCACGGTCGACCGGGCCGAGAGCGAGCCCGAACAGGCGTACGCAATCAACGCCACTGCTCCTGGCCGGCTGGCTAGTGCTGCGCTGGTGGCCGGCATTCCAATTATCCATGTCTCCACTGACTATGTCTTTCCACCGGACGGGGTCGGCCCATGGAGCGAGGATCAAACCGCTGCTCCGGGCAACGTCTATGGTGCCAGCAAATTGGCAGGCGAAAACGCTGTAAGGGCATCTGGCGCGCGCTATGCGGTAATCCGGACTGCATGGGTGATCAGCGCCGACGGAAGCAATTTCGTCAAGACCATGCTGCGGCTGGGTGCCGAGCGCGAAGAGCTTCAGGTTGTTGCAGACCAAATAGGAACACCGACGCACGCTGGTGATTTGGCAGGGGCGATTGGTGCAATTGCTCTGCGCTTCACTAACGATGCGGCTCAGCACTCGGGGATTTGGCATTGCGCCAATGCCGGCGAGACCAGTTGGTACGAATTGGCAGAAGACGTTTTTACCAGGGCGGCCCGCCGCGGCATGGCGGTCCCCCGACAGGTCAAGCCAATCACGACTGCAGAATATCCCACTCCGGCCCGCCGTCCTTCGGATTCGCGGTTAAATTGCAGCAAGTTGACAAAGGACTTTGGCATTTCGCTTCGTCCGTGGCAGGGGGCGGTTGAACAAATCGTAGCCGAATTGGCTAGCGAAGGAACTTGAAATGAAGGGTATTATTCTTGCCGGTGGAACAGGATCACGCCTCCACCCAGCAACGCTTGCGGTAAACAAACAGTTGCTGCCGATCTACGACAAGCCAATGATCTACTTTCCACTGAGCACGTTGATGCTAGCGGGAATTCGTGAAATTTTGCTGATCTCCTCGCCCGAGTATCTTGATAGCTACCGCCGCTTGTTTGGCACAGGTGAACAATTCGGCATTTCGATTGAATATGCTGTTCAGCCCAAGCCACAAGGCCTTGCTCAGGCTTTTCACATCGGAGAAGCCTTCATTGCCGGCGGCCCTTCTGCGCTTGTGCTTGGTGATAACATTTTTCATGGCGCCGGTCTGTCAGAAATCCTCAGCAGGGCTGCGGCTCGGGCGGCTAACTATGGCGCAACGGTGTTCGGCTATCATGTTGAAGATCCTGCCGCTTATGGAGTGGTCGAACTTGCGGCTGATGGCCGAGCTTTGTCGATTGAAGAAAAGCCGGCTCAACCCAAATCGAGCTGGGCGGTGACCGGCCTCTATTTCTATGACCAGCGGGTCACTGAACTTGCCCGCCATGTGCGCCCTTCAGCTCGGAACGAGCTTGAAATCACCGACCTCAATCGGCTCTATTTGGAAGATGGCACGCTTCATGTCGAGCGGATGAGCAGGGGATATGCCTGGCTTGATACCGGAACGCACGATAGTCTGCTGGAGGCGAGCGAATTCGTCCGGACGCTGCAGCATCGCCAAGGAATCCAGTTGGCGTGTCTGGAAGAAATAGCATGGGAAGCTGGTTGGATCGACGATAGCGCACTGGCGGCACGCGCCGCTGACTTCGCAAAGACCGGATACGGCCGATATCTGGCCAATCTTCTGGAACGAGGAGCATTGGCATGAGCATCGTCGCTCCAGGCCGCAATATCGACAGCAAGACCGTTGCTGGCTTCGGCGAAGAGTGGGACAGCTTTGATCAAACCGCGCTCGATATTTCAGAATGGCGCGAGCTGTTCGAACGGTATTTTTCCATCTTTCCGTGGACCGATCTGCCCCACAACGCAGAGGGTTTTGACCTTGGCTGCGGATCAGGGCGCTGGGCAGCCGGCGTGATCGAACGGGTCGGCACGCTTAATTGCATCGACCCATCGGCCAAGGCCTTGGATGTCTGCAAGCGTCGGCTTGTCGACAATCCCGGTGCGCGCTTTCACCATGCCAGCGTCGATACGATCCCGCTTGCCGACAGCAGCCAGGATTTTGGCTATTCGCTGGGTGTACTTCACCACATTCCCGACACGGCGGCAGCAGTGGCCGATTGCGTCAAAAA
>JAFLDC010000252.1 GCA_017302775.1 Sphingomonadales bacterium | reverse complement strand
GTCAGCTCCGCCGCAAGACCTAGTTAAGGATGGCGGTTATGCCGATAAGCTTAAGTGGTTGCCGCATATCCCGAAGGATTGGCGGAGGGTCATTCGCAAGATGCTCGCTGACGACCCAGCGCGCCGTTACCAGAGCGTTCAACAGGCCCTGAACGGTGTCGCGCCGTTGTGTGTTGAGCCTTCGTGGGACGTAACTGTCGGCCCTGATCGGATCGAGTGGCGGCGGCTTAGCGGAAGTCGCCGGATTTTGGCGGAGTGGGAGCGCATCTCGGATCGGAAGCACCGATGGCGTGTGTGGAGCGAGCCAGTTGGAAGTGGTCGCAGTCGCACTCTAGGCGGCTCAAATGCTCTGACTAGCCGCCGTGACGCTGAAGAGGGTTTGCGGGAGCTGCTTTGCTTCTAAATCGAGCGCTGCCACCTTGGCAAAAGGTAGCTGCCTGAAAAGTCCCCGCTCTCCGGCTTGCGCAATCCCAATTTCGATCTGGCCTCAGCGCGCCGCTCTGACGCGCATTGCTTGCAGAACGCCTTCGTCGCGCTGACGCCCACAGGAGGGCGCCAGTACCGGCCGCAGCAACGGCACTTTGGAGAAGCAACGTTCAGGTTGGGGCTTTTATGTTTCATAACTTCCTTCCCCTTCATTCTGGGGACAAGCTGCGAACAAACCGTGAATCATATGTGGACAGATGTCAACCTCACAGCGCGTAAGGGCTCGTCTCCCCCGCGCGGTTCGTACAGAGCAGGCACAACCGATGGTGCGCCCCCCTCGCTCTCGAAGGGCCTGCGGCAGCGTAGGCAGGGGCGCGTCTGCGTCTCGGCAGGTTCGCCATGCACGTCGCGGCGGTTGGGCGACCTAATGTAACGGGGCCACGCCATCGCTCAGGCCGCCACCAGCGCCCGCATCATGTTCAACGCGACAATCTGGCGGGGGGACACTTGCTCAACCGAAACCAGCCGGCCGCGTGTGGCGAACGGACAACATCGACCCAGACCTCCCGCTTGCCGGTCCCGCACAGCAACAGCCCAAAGAAGGCACCGAGCTCAGCCGCCGGGACCTCGAACAGCCGCGTGATCTTGCGCACGGTCTCGACCGTGGGGCAGCGGCTGGGCTCGTTACATCGCGCGTCAATCAGCGCGGCGAGGTGCGCAGAGCGGGTCCGGTCGTCGAGGACGACCCGATAGCCCTCCTCGACGACTTCCCGGGAGAGGTCATGCCGCCGGCTCGCCGAAGCTCCGGTCGCTGCGGGTTCGCCGGGTGACCATCCAGACCGGCCGCTCCGCGACGTGCAGCGAGGGATGGGTCTGCGCACAAAAAACATCACCGATTTCCAAACTGGCAAGACCACCAGCGGCCCATCCGCTTGATCGTCCGCGACGGCAGTGGCGGACGCTTCCCCCTCGCCGCTGCCGTCGTCCGACCGATCAGTGCATCAAAATGAGGCAATCCGTATCATGCAAAACCATCGAGATTCCGCGTTCCCGCCGATAGCGAGCTGGCGCATTCACTGTATTCGTCTCCTATTTCTGCTGATGGCCAGCTTCATGGGCTTCTTTGTGTGGCGCAATCTCCTCTTTGCATCCGCGGACGTACCAGTCCCCCAGACCCTTTCCCGATCAATGCTCGGCGCCCTGGCGCTCTTGAGTTTGCTGGGGGTGCGCTATCCCATCCAGATGCTGCCCCTGATGATCTACGAAGTCGCGTGGAAAACCATTTGGCTGGTGTTGATCGCATTCCGCGCCTGGCTGGCAGGCAAGTGGACAGCCGATATTCAGAGTCTTTTCAACGACTGTATCGGGATCATTCTGGCATACATATTTATGCCGTGGCGCTATGTCTGGGCGCGCTATGTGGTGCAGCCGATGGAACCACTACGCCAAGCGAAATAGGTCCAAGTGCAGGAGCCTGGCGAGCTCCTGCCGATCTGCCAACCCCAGGGTCAGCAGGATCAGCGACAGATGATTGCGGACCGTTAAATGTGAGATACCCAGTTCCCGGCCGATGTCCTTGTTCGAGAGGCCTCGGGATACGCCAAGGGCGATCTCGAACTGCCGCCGGGTCAGGCGGTCTTGCATAGGGAGCTGCGCTGGTACGCAAGGATGCGAGGCGGCTTCCGTGCGGTTCAGGTCTGCATCGCGGGTGATTTCGATGCAGGTGCATGCGAGTTGGTTGATTTGTGAAATGACCCGCTCGTCATCGACCACCAGCACGAAAAATCTGGATTTTCGTTCCCGTCGGCGCATATCGCGCCTCGGTCGCGCAGCGCTCGGGATTGACCGCTGTTTACCGGCGGCGCTCATCAGTCATAGCTTCACTGAGGTTGCTGGCCGTTGCCGACGCAAAAAGTCCGATAGGCTCCCGGCCCGCAAGAACGCGCGCCGCGATCAGTTTCGATAGAGTGGGTTCGGGTATCAGCAACCTAAGCCCCGCCCGCGCGAATTCCGAAAAGCAGCAGCCAGAGTGCAAGCGCAAGTTCGCCCAGCAGGGTCGGGACGGTGAAATACCGCGGAAGGTGTGCTGCCCATTGCGGCGCTCCCAGCCACGCCAGGCTATTGATGATGTTGCACGCCCCGGCCGCACCCACCATGATGCCCACCGCCGCTGGAACCAAACGCCCGCGCCAGATCAGCCAACTCAACAGCAGACAGTAGGTGCCGAAGAAAACGAGACTGATTTTATAACCGTCGCCGTGAACCCGAAGAAGCAGGTAGACAGTTTCGGCGAGCGATGGTTGAGACTGCACCAGGTCGCGCATTCGCAAGACGATACCCAGCAGCAGCGTATTCGACGCAAGAACCGCTATTCCGATCAGACTGAAAGCTGCGGCTATCGCCGCACCGGATGGCGAAGTTTTGCGGCAAAGACCATAGAGCAGAATGGTGACAGCGATATAGCTGCCGAGCATTATCAGGTCTGCTATGAGACCCACCCGGAACAGCGGCTCCGACGCGAAAATGGCTTGGGCAGTCGCTGCGGCATTCCCGCTTACGAACAGCCCGCCGCGAGCGAAACCTTCGGCGTAAACGCCGCAGATGATGGTTCCCAGATATGCCAGGCCAGCGAGCCGGGCATGGGCGGTATCTGCTGTCATGTTTCCGATCCTTCGCGGGGCGACCAGGCGTAGGCCGCCAGCACGGTCGCAGCGATCCAGAGGGCGGAAAGCTTGAGGCGTGGGGGGACTGGTCTGTCTTGAAGCTTCTTCATCTCAAGTGCCATTCTCGGCCGAGCGGGGTAACTCTGCGCCAGACAACACTGGGCGTGCTGTGCGACGGCTTACGGCGCCGATCGTGCTGTGCGGTTTATCTGGTCATCAGGTACCCACATCGATGACAGACTTGACAGTTCCGGTCCGACCGATTTGGAAATCGGTCATAGTTTTCGTTTTGCGGAGCGCCGGTTTCATGGGGTCGATCATGCTGTTTGGCGCTGGCCAACGAGACCCAAATCCGGCGCAGATCGATCCGGCGGCAGTTTACGGTGCGGCGTTCCTCTGCGCGTCGTTGGCATTTTGTCTCAAGTCGCTTCTTGCCCCCCGGCTGGGCGCTGCGACGGAAGTTGTCGCGATCGTCGGCAACGTGACATGCGGATGGTCATGGCTGGCCACCCGTGCGCTATTTCGGTCGCAGACCAAGGAGCACGTCCTTTGGCCGTTGGTGGCAGTCCTGCTTCTCATGGCGTCGTCCGCGGCGATGTCACTATTTTCGATGGGCGAAGTTCCGTTCCGCATTCTGGACAACCTGGCAAGACTGGGCAGCTCGGCCATGCTGTTGCTGGCCGTTGCCGAGCCCCTGATCAATTTGCGCGCGCAGAGCGACAGAACAGAGCGGCAGTTCCGCATTGTGTATGCTGCGGGTTACCTTGCAATCTTGGCGGTGGCGGTTCTGGCGGTGGATGGTGCGCCGCAGGGTTCGGTTGCCTTTCAGCTGAGCATCCCCATCAAGGCGGCCTGTGCCATCGCGGCCGTCTGCGGGTATGGTCTGGCCTTTACTTACCGCAGGCAGCACCCTCTGGAAGCGGCCCCCAATCGTCCAAAACGCAAGCCCGTTGCCCCTGATTTTCAGCTGGGCGAGCAACTGATCAAACTCATGAGCGAAAGGCAATTGTATGCGGAGCCCGAGCTTCGCGTCTCGGACCTGGCGAGGTTGACGGGTGAACACGAATACAAGGTGACGCAGTGCATTAGCGGAACGTTGGGGTATCCAAACTTCAACCAGATGGTAAATCGCTATCGCATTGACGAGGCAAAGCGGCGTCTGACGGATCCGGTCCTTGCTCACCTGCCAATCCTGACGATCGCGCTGGATTGCGGGTTCGGGTCAATCGGTCCGTTCAACCGGGCATTCAAAGCGGCCGTCGGCATGACGCCCAAGGAATTCCGCCACCGGTAATTGCTTCGCTGGCAAGCGGAAGGGGATGCTCCGCTGCTTGTCCCTGGCCCGCACTATGTGGCCGGTGCCGTCCTCTGTCCGACTTCGGGTTTGCGCGGACAGTCGCTCATCTGCGGCAGACCCGGCACCATTCAGCGCACGCGTTCAGGGTAACTGCATCCCGAATAGTAGATCTTGCAACTCGTTGAACGCTTGTAACAATTCTCCACGGCCAGCCGTTCTGCCTGCTTGATGTCAGGTGCCGAGACTGAATTGCTGCCCTTTTGCCCCCATGCCAGCGCGATGCATTGATCATAATAGGATTGCTTGAGCGTGCAGGTGGCCCCGCCGGCATCACGGCTGCATTGTGACAGGGCTTCGTTGATTGCCTGGCGCTCTGTGGGCCAGTTGTATGAATAGCCGAATGCCCCGTTGGTAACAGCGACTGCTCCCCAGCGCGTTTCCCACTGTGGCTGCGACCGGCGCGGTCCATCCTCGCCATCACCGCCCATCGGAGCACAGCCTTCCCAGCCCGCACCGCCGCCGCCGATGGGGAAGTA
>JAFLDC010000251.1 GCA_017302775.1 Sphingomonadales bacterium | reverse complement strand
GCAGGAAGTTGTCTGCCGCATAGACCGTGACCGACCACCACCGCCCAGGCAGGGGGCCACCGGTTACGCGGTAGCTGCAATCGTCACGCAGCGGATCGCCATTGTGGTCGGTCTTGCGGGTAAAATAGATCGCCTGACTCTTGTTCAGCGCCAGCAGACCGCTCACCGCCACGCGCGCGCGCAGCCAGGGATCTGCATCGGCAGAGCCGGTTACGCTGCTGCCATACCAGCCGTCGTAGCTCTGTCCGCCCATCCCGCGGGTGATAGCCCACCAACCGCTGAGCAGGCCAAGGATCAGCCCCATCGCGATTGTCGCCGCTATGGCCCAGTTCGAAGCTCTGTTCGGTTCAGCCAAGATCCATGAACTCCTTCAGGCCATAGGGCTGGTATGGGCCAATAATCAGCTGTTCAAACACGCCGAAGCCCTCGCCATGTTTGTCACTGATGACCTTGCAGGGCAACTGGACATGGTAATTGTCCATCGATCCGGGATCGCACTGAAGCAGTCCGAAGTCCTCCCGCTCAACCGCCAGCTCACCGTGCCACAGCCCGTGCCCCCATCGGGGAGAGGTATAGCCGAGTCCGCGCATCTGAAACCGGCCGACAACCTCGAAAGTCAGCGTTTCGGGTCCGTCCGGACCATCCACCACAAGCCTCCCGGATTCGGGCCAGCGCGTGCCAGGCTTGAGCGGCGATGACATTTCCCCGTCGGTATCGATCAGGGAGCTGGCACTCGCTCCGTCCGGCGCGATGACCGCGCGGGTATTCCATTTGTTGCCTTTCGCGTCCGCGTTGACATGAAAGAACACGGATCGATCTGCGAAGTTCAGGGGAGTCCACTGCCAGAAAAAGCCGGGCACGACACCAGTGCCATGCGGTTGTTCGTCACGGCTGCCGACGGGACGTACGCCCCAGCTGCGATCACGCGTGCCGACGGTGCCGGCGGCGCAATCCTCCCGCACCTCATCCACCTCAATCCAGCCTGTGTAGTGGCCGTTCTGCGTCAGGCGGGTATAGTCCATGAACGTACGTGGCCCGATCCGGTGAATGAAGCGAGGTTCCTCGATCGGAAAGGCTCGGCCTGTAAAGGTGAGATCGGCCTTCAACCCCTCCCCATCGACCGTTACGCGCAGTTTGTGCAGCGGCTCGATTATCTCGATCCGGATCGGACCGACGTGGAGGTCCATCCGCTCCATACCCAGTTCTCGACTGGCATGAAGGTTATACTGCAAACCGTCGCGGATGGTCGAGAAATGTGCGTCCGCGATGTTGAGATGCGGATATATTCCAAGCGCGACAGCGAAAAATCCCGAGCCATCGGGCGCATAGCCATTGAAGAAATAGCGATCGTAGAAATTGCGGTCCGTCCCGGCGTAGGCAACCGGCTCGGGCGTTTGGTGTAGCGGATAATCATCGCCCTTGGTCAAAACCATCCCGTCAACCTTTCAGTTTGGCCATGCTGCCGTGTTGCAGCGCCAGCGCGCAGCCGCCGCGCGCCATGGAGAGGAAGTTGGCATCGCCGCGCTCGGTCCGCTCAACATAGGCAGCGCTGAAAACCGCGGTAGAGATTCCATGGATCGCACCCAGCACGTAGTCATCCCAGATCGCTTCACGATCCAGCGGTACGCCGCGCGCGGTCATTTCCTGGCAATACAGGTTGAGCAATTCGTCTTCATGCCTGCGGCGCAGGTCGTCGCCTATTCCCGTGCCCATGAAATACCCGATGTCGAGCAACGGGTTGCCTGAAGCTACGGTTTGCCAATCGAGCACGGCGATCTGCTCTGCGCCGCCTTTGATATCGAACAGCATGTTATCCAGCCGGAAATCGCCATGAACAACAGCCTTGGCCCCGCCTTCGCGGCCGAACCAGTGCTCCTTTGCTTCGTTCAGTTCCTCGCAGATCGCCATGAATTCCGGTTCGAGGCTATCCGCATAACGTTCACGCCATACGGCCTGGGCATTGCCATAAAGCGCTTTGACCTGATCGGTTTGCCCAGATTTGGGTTGCAGCCAATCGATGCCGGTCAAGGCGGGATTGTTCCAGCTGGGAGCGTGGATGGCTGCCGCTTGACGGATCGCGGCGCGGGCATCGGCAACGCTGCATGAGGCCAGCTGATTACCCCCGCGTGCCGGGCCAAGGTCTTCAAAGATCAGCACGAAATCGACGCCGTTGTCGGCGATCTCCGCAGCCAGCACTTGCGGCACCCGAACCCCAAGATGCGGCGCGATTTCGCGATAGAAACCCACTTCCTTTGCATAGAGCCCGAACGCGGCCGCCGTGCCGCGGCTCGTTACATCCTCGGCCGGGAACTTGCCGGCAACCGTGGCCGGTCCGGACGCGGATGAATCATAGCTCAGGTGAAACCGGACCGAATCCCCGACCTGTCCTGTACCGATAGGTTCCCACCGGATCGCGATGACCGCCCCGCCCTGCACAAGCCCGGCCGCACGAAGACGTTCGGTCAGCCAGTCAGGCCGAACCGCATCGGGGTGTGATGGAATATCACCCATCCGGATCCTCTCTCCAGTCGTTTAAGCGAACGATTAAACGACTGAAGAGGCGTTGGCAACGGGGTCAGCCGAGCCGACCGAATGCTCCGGCGCCAGCGTAGTGTGCGGCGTCGCCCAGTTCCTCTTCGATCCGGATCAGCTGGTTGTATTTCGCCAGCCGGTCAGATCGGGCAAGTGATCCGGTTTTGATCTGGCCGCAGTTGGTTGCCACCGCCAGATCGGCAATGGTCGCATCCTCGGTTTCGCCCGACCGGTGCGACATCACGGCGGTGTAGCCGTTGCGATTGGCGATGCTGACGGCATCCAGAGTCTCGCTGAGCGAGCCGATCTGATTGACCTTGACCAACAGCGAATTGGCAAGGCCCTTTTCGATCCCCATGGTCAGCCGCTTGGGATTGGTCACGAACAGATCATCGCCAACCAGCTGAACCTGATGGCCGATCTTGTCAGTGATCGCCTTCCAGCCTTCGAAATCGTCTTCGCCCATCCCGTCCTCGATCGAGATGATCGGGTAATCGGCACACAGCGCCGCAAGATAGTCAGCCATTTCGACCGGGCTGAGCGAGAGGCCCTCGCCGCTGATCTCGTACTTGCCGTTCTTGAAAAACTCCGTGGCGGCACAGTCGAGCGCGAGCTTGATCTCCGTTCCAGCCTTGAACCCGGCCTTGCCGATCGATTCCATGATGAAATCGAGCGCAGCCCGCGTGCTGGACAGGTTTGGCGCAAAGCCGCCTTCATCCCCCACGGCGGTAGCGAGGCCCTTTTCATGCAGTCCCTTCTTGAGGGTGTGGAACACTTCGCTGCCCCACCGCACGGCTTCGGCCAGGCTGGGCGCGCCAACCGGCATGATCATGAATTCCTGAAAGTCGATCGGGTTGTCGGCGTGTTCGCCGCCGTTGATGATGTTCATCATCGGCACCGGCAGAACGTGTGCGGACACCCCGCCGATGTAGCTGTACAGCGGCAGACCGCGAGCATCGGCAGCAGCCTTGGCCACCGCCAGCGAGGTGCCAAGGATCGCATTCGCACCGAGCCGCGCCTTGTTCTCTGTCCCGTCGAGTTCGATCATGCGCGCGTCGATGTCACGCTGGTCTTCGGCGTCGAAGCCGAGCAAAGCGTCGGTAATCTCAGTATTGACCGCACGGACGGCGTTCTGCACGCCTTTCCCGAGATAGCGGGCCTTGTCGCCATCGCGCAATTCAACCGCTTCATGGGCGCCAGTGGACGCGCCGGAGGGGACTGCGGCACGGCCAAAGCTGCCATCATCCAGCAGAACATCAACCTCTACGGTCGGGTTTCCGCGGCTGTCTAGAATCTCGCGGGCGTGAATATCGATGATCGCGGTCATGGCTGGGTATCTCCCGATTGCGCTGATGGCAGGCTCCTTAGCAGCGAAGCATGGGCAGGCAAGTTGCATTGCAGCAATTTGATCCGCATAATGGGAACTTGCAGACGCGGGCATGCGTTACCACATCCAACACGGGGCCCGTCGGGGTCGATGAAAGGGCATTACTCATGGCCAAGAACACCACTGATACCGTCAAGACCACCGCCGCCAAAAAGCCTGCTGCGAAAAAGCCGGCAGCCAAGCCCGCTGCGGCCTCCGCAACGGGTGAAGCCAAGGCGAAGTTTTCCAAGGCGATCGAAGAAGCGCGGGCCGGTGCGCAGGTTCTCGCCAGCGACGCACAAAGCCGTGCCCAGAAACTGGGACAGGAAGCGCAGGCAAAGGCTGGCGTTTATAAGGAACAGCTTTCGGCCAAGACCGGTGATTGGGTTGACGAAGCAAAGGATCTGGCCGGTCAGGCCAAGGTTCGCGCCAATGACATCGCCCAGGACGGCAAAGCCAAGACCAGCGACGCGATCGCCAGCCTTGGCAAGATCGTGGCTGATAACGCCGGGACGATCGATGAAAAGCTTGGTGTGAAATATGGCGATTATGCCCGCACCGCTGCGCGCTCGATGCAGGAAACGGCAGCGAAGATCGAAGCCAAGGATCTGGGCGAGCTGGGTGACGATGCGAAGGAGTTCGTGCGCAAGAGCCCGGCGCTCGCCCTCGGGATTGCAGCGGTTGCTGGGTTCCTTCTTTCCCGACTGTTCAAGGGCGGAAGCAACGAAGCCTGATTCTGCCGCCCTCCCCGACCATGTCTGACGATACCTCTCCCAAGGTCGTGGATGATCCTGCCGAACGTTCGCTGGTTGCGGACGTTCGGCAGCTCGTCGACGATGGACGGACCTTGCTCGAAGCCGAACTGGCCTATCACAAGTCCCGCGCAGTGGTCGCCTCACAAGCTGCCAAGGGTGTCGCCGGATGGGGGGCGCTCGCGCTGGCGCTGGTGTTCTTTGCCTTGATGGCGTTGGTCCTGGGATTGGTTTTGGCGCTGGTTCCGGCACTTGGCGCGTTGGGCGCGACAGCGGCGGTATTCTTGGGGCTA
>JAFLDC010000250.1 GCA_017302775.1 Sphingomonadales bacterium | reverse complement strand
GTGCGCGTCGGTGAGGCGCGCGAGCATGCGCCCGATCTCGGCGAGGTCGGCGCCGGCACGATCGACACCGCCGACGAGCAGGGTCGAAAGCGCATCCCGCTCGGCCGCGACGCGCTGCGCCTGCGACAGGGCCTCCCCCACGAGCCGCCTCCCCCACAGCGCGAGGCGGCCGCCCACCTTGGGGTCGGCCTGGATGGCGGCCCGGACGCGCTCGACGATGTACTCGGCCTGGCCGTCGTCGTCGAACACCTCCGTGACGAGGAGCCGGGTGTCGTCGTCGACGTAGGCCGACATCTCCCTGTAGAAGTCGGACGCGATCCCGTCGCCGACGTACGCCTTCACCAGGCCCTCGAGCCAGTCGCTGGGGGCGGTCTGGGCGTGGAACTCCTCCAGCGGGCGCCGGAAGGGATCCATGGCCTTCTGGGGGTCGACGCCCAGTTCCGCGATCCGGGCCCGCAGCCGCTGGAAGTGCCGGTACTGGGTCGTGGCCATCTCCGCCAGGACGGCCTTGTCATCGATGGACGGCGCCATGGCGGCGTCGGCCGCCAGCCTCTCGAAGGCGATGAGCTCCCCGTAGGCCAGCACGCCCAGCAGGTCGATGACGGCGGCCCGGTACTCCGGGTCGTCCTGCAGCGCGGTCGTCGGGGGGACGGTCATGCTGGGGAAGGCTAGTCGCGGCGCTACGATGAGGGAACGTCACGGTCGTGACGACCGACAGGAGTTTCCCCTGAGCAGCACAGAACCGGGCACGATCACCGAGCCTGAGACCCCCAGCGTCGATCCCACGGACGCCCCCACCTTCGCCGAACTCGGCACCGGCCCCCTCATCGTCGAGGCGCTCGCAGCGGACGGCATCACGCACGCCTTCCCCATCCAGCAGCAGTGCATCCCGCTCGCCCTGGACGGGACGGACCTCATCGGCCAGGCCAAGACGGGCACGGGCAAGACGCTCGGCTTCGGCATCCCGCTCCTGCAGCGCATCGCGGCCCCCGGCACCGAGGCCTACGCGGCGCTGCCCCCCGAGTCGCAGGGCCGGCCCCAGGCGCTCGTGGTGTGCCCGACCCGCGAGCTCGGCCTCCAGGTCGCCACGGACCTGCAGCGCCGTTGCCGTACGATTGAGGCCTATGGCTGGCGGCTGCTGCTTGACGCAGGCGCGGACATGCCGCCCGCCCCGGGCAGTCGCCCGGCTCCCGCTCGGCCCGCAGCAGTTCCCGCGATTACGCATGCTGCGGCCTTCGGGGAGGACGCCCCTGCACTGGCGCAGGGGCCTAGCCCAACAGCCTGGACCCCGCCGGCGGTCCACCTCCAGCCGCCGCGCGGCCAGCGCACCAAGCCGGCCCCCGCCGGCGGAAACGAGACCCCGAAACCATGAACGAAACCCTTTTCCAAGTCGCCACGCTGATCATCCCGCTGATTATCGCGATCGTGTTTCACGAGGTGGCCCACGGCTGGACCGCGCGCGCGCTGGGCGACAATACCGCCGCACAGTTGGGGCGGCTCAGCCTCAACCCGTTCAAGCATGTCGATCCGTTCGGCACGATCATTCTGCCGGGCATGCTCAAACTCGCCGGGATGCCGGTGTTCGGCTATGCCAAGCCGGTGCCGGTGATGAAAAACCGGCTGCGCAATCCGCGCCGCGACATGATGATCGTCGCCGCAGCGGGGCCGGGCAGCAATCTGGTAATGGGTCTGATCGCTGCGGTGCTGCTGGGGCTGGTGATGCGCGCAGGAAGCGGACTGGGCGAGCCATCGCAGCTCATGTCGTTCGTGCTGGCCAACCTGTTCAACTTCATCCTGCTCAATGTGTTTCTGGCGCTGTTCAACCTGTTGCCAATACCGCCGTTCGATGGCGGACATATCGTGGAGGGGTTGCTGCCCCCCGACGTGGCGCAAAAATACGCCGGGCTGCATAACAAGGCGCTGCTGATCATGATCCTGCTGCTGGTCGTGCTGCCGTGGATCGCGCCCAGCCTGAGCATCGTCAGCTGGCTGATCGTTCCGCCGGTGCAATGGCTTTCGGAACACTACTTCAACATCGCTGCCGCCGTCGCCGGCCGGTGAAGCCATGCCCCATGGCTGGATAATCCTGGACAAGCCGCTGGGGCTTGGCAGCACGCAGGCGGTCGCCGCGGTCAAGCGGGTGTGCCGCGAGGCGGGGCTGGGCAAGGTCAAGGTTGGCCATGGCGGCACGCTCGATCCGCTTGCCACCGGCGTCCTGCCGATCGCGCTGGGCGAGGCGACCAAGCTGACCGGGCGGATGCTTGATGGTGACAAGACCTATGCTTTCACCGTCACGTTCGGAACGCAGACCGATACGCTTGATCTGGAGGGGCAGGTCATTGCGCACAGCGATGTGCGGCCCACGCCAGCGGATATCGACGCGGTGCTGCCGCGCTTTACCGGGCCGATTGCGCAGGTGCCGCCGGCCTATTCCGCGATCAAGGTCGATGGCGAGCGGGCCTATGATCTGGCGCGTTCCGGTGCGGTGGTGGAACTGACGG
This sequence comes from Sphingomonadales bacterium, assembly GCA_017302775.1. The sequence continues at coordinate 2,448 of JAFLDC010000250.1, read as the reverse complement.
CGAGGGCGGTAACAATCCATTCGCTTGGCGTCGAACAGGCCGGGGCCAACGCGGTTACGTTCATTGCGCACGTCTCCAAAGGCACTTACATCCGCAGCCTTGCCCGCGATATTGCCCATGCGCTGGGTACCGTGGGCCACGTTACCATGCTGCGCCGGCTGAAGGCGGGGCCGTTCACGCTGGACCAGGCGATTTCGCTGGACAAATTGAACGAAGTGGGTAAGGGCGCGCCACTTGAGAACGTACTCTTGCCGCTGGAGGCAGGGCTGGTCGACATCCCGGCTCTCAACCTCGGTCCGGAACAGGCAAGCATGGTCCGCCAGGGCCGGGTTCTGACCGGGCTGCCCCAGACTGACGGGCTTCATTGGGCGAAGGCGGGATCCGTTCCTGTCGCGCTGCTGGAGGTTTTCTCCGGCGAAGCCAAGGTGGTCCGGGGGTTCAACCTATCCGATGTCGCGGAGTGAATGACATGTCGGTTACCGCCGAAAAGAAAGCTGAAATCATCTCGGAAAACGCCCGCGCCAAGGGTGACACCGGTTCGCCGGAAGTCCAGGTTGCGATCCTGACCAGCCGCATCAACACGCTGCAGGGTCACTTCAAGGATCACCACAAGGACAACCATTCGCGCCGCGGCCTGCTGATGATGGTCAACAAGCGCCGCAGCCTGCTTGACTACCTCAAGCGCAAGGATGTGGCCCGCTACAACGCGCTCATCCAGAAACTTGGTCTGCGTAAGTAACCAACCAGCGGAGCGGCCCCCAGCGGGCCGCTTTTGCTATCCGGGCCATCCCCGCAATTCGGCGGGACGCCCTGGGGCAGTACAGCCCCCTCACCGGACCGGGACGGTACACCCGGCAGAAAACCCGCCAGCGCAATAGGGCCTCGCGGGCTGAAGGAAATGAAATGTTCGACGTTAAAACCGTATCGATGGAGTGGGGCGGAAAGACCCTCACCCTGGAAACCGGCCGTGTTGCCCGTCAGGCAAATGGCGCGGTTCTGGCCACCTATGGCGAAACCGTTGTGCTCTGCGCCGTCACGGCCGCCAAGAGCGTCAAGGAAGGGCAGGACTTCTTCCCGCTGACCGTCCACTATCAGGAAAAATATTTCGCTGCCGGGCGCATCCCGGGCGGCTTCTTCAAGCGTGAACGCGGCGCGACCGAAAAGGAAACCCTGGTTTCCCGCCTGATCGATCGTCCGGTCCGTCCGCTGTTCCCCGAAGGTTTCTACAACGAAATCAACGTTATCGCTCAGGTTCTGTCGTACGACGGTGAGTGTGAGCCCGATATTCTCGCGATGATCGCCGCTTCGGCTGCGCTGACCATTTCGGGCGTGCCCTTCATGGGCCCGATCGGCGCGGTCCGCGTCGGTTACGAAGACGGCCAGTATCTGCTCAACCCCAAGCAGGACGCCGCTGCCGCTGGTGCGCTTGATCTGGTCGTTGCCGCAACCGGCAACGCCGTGATGATGGTTGAATCGCAAGCGCGCGAGCTGTCGGAGGACGTCATGCTCGGCGCGGTGCTGTTCGCACATGACGAGTGCAAGAAGGTTGCAAACCTGATCATCGATCTCGCTGAAAAGGCCGCCAAGGAACCTTGGGATGTCGCCGTTTCGGACAATTCGGCGATCAAGGACCAGCTCAAGAAGCTGATCGGCGCCGATATTGCCGCCGCTTACAAGCTGACCGACAAGTCGGCGCGTTCGAACGCGCTCAACGCCGCGCGTGACAAGGCCAAGGAAGCCTTCGCCGGCGAAGACGCACAGACCCAGATGGTTGCGATCAAGACCGTCAAGAAGGTCGAGGCCGACATCGTGCGCGGTGCGATCCTGAAGGACGGCACCCGCATCGACGGACGCAAGGTCGATCAGGTCCGCCCGATCGAATCCATGGTCGGCTTCCTGCCGCGCACCCACGGTTCGGCATTGTTTACCCGCGGTGAAACGCAGTCGATCTGCACCACCACGCTGGGCACCAAGGATGCGGAACAGATGATCGACGGGCTGGAAGGCCTGTCCTATTCGAACTTCATGCTGCACTACAACTTCCCACCCTATTCGGTTGGTGAAGTTGGCCGCTTCGGTGCGCCGTCGCGCCGCGATACCGGCCACGGCAAGCTCGCCTGGCGCGCGCTTCAGGCCGTGCTGCCCAGCAAGGAAGAGTTTCCTTACACGATCCGCGTGGTTTCGGACATCACCGAGTCCAACGGTTCGTCCTCGATGGCGACCGTTTGCGGCGGCGCGCTGTCGATGATGGATGCCGGCGTGCCGATCAAGCGCCCGGTTTCGGGTATCGCGATGGGCCTGATCCTGGAAGGCGACGAATTTACCGTGCTGTCCGACATCCTGGGTGATGAAGATCACCTGGGCGACATGGACTTCAAGGTGGCCGGTACTTCCGAAGGCATCACCACGATGCAGATGGATATCAAGGTTGCCGGGATCACCCGCGAA
>JAFLDC010000025.1 GCA_017302775.1 Sphingomonadales bacterium | reverse complement strand
GGCTGCGCAGCGTGCCTTCCATCGCGATCTCTGCGGCGCTGGCGAAGCCAAGATCAGTTTGCCGCGCCGAAAGATCATAGTCGGCCACCAGATCGCCCTTGGCGAGAGCGAATGTACCCTGGGCATCCAGTGTACGCACGCTGCTGCCCTGCAACCTGATGGCGCCGGATTGCAGCGCATAGTTGCCTTTGGCGCTGTCAAACAGTTCCCCCAGCTCAGCATCAATCTTGACCGCCAATTCGCGGGCCGAAAGCTGCTGCATCGGACAGGACAGAGTTTTCATACGCATCGGGCCAGAGAACTGGGCCTGTGCCCTGGCCGTCATGATTTCCCCGGTCAGCGTGACGCCGCTGCCTTTGCACCCGGCAATGGCAATCTGCGGCGCGATGGCGGCAAGTTTGCCTTCAAACACGCCGCGCAGATTGCCTGATCCATCCGCCCGGGCACCGACGATGCCATAATCGGTGTCGAACCGCGCGCGCCCGTCCACCAGAGTGAGGTCCAGATCAGGGAGGCCGCTTGGTCCGTCGCGCTTGGCGAAAATCACCTTGTCGAGCGTACCGAAACTGAACTGCCCGGCCCGGTAGGAGCCATAGATTCGCGCCCCTTCAACCCTGACGCGCCCGATCACCGGCACACCAAAGCGCGGCTCGATATCAACCACGGCCCGCGCCACGGTCAGGTCGGGCCGGTGGAGATCGCCAATCACGATATTTTTCAGCACCTGGCGCTGCGGGCCAACCGATTCGAGCTCGTAGGTAGCCGGCAGCCCCAGATCCTCGATCGTGCCAGCGATGATCGAGTGTGCGATTCGCTCCCGTGCCAGCCAGGTAATGCCTAAGCCCAGTGCAACCACCACGCCCAGCACCAGCAACGCCAACCGAAAACGGCTGGGCCGTGCCGTTGCGGGCGGCGGCGGTTCAGCATCCAGGGGTTCAGCCGTTGGCTCGGACATAGATGGCTACACTTGCGCGCTTGGCTGGTGAAAGGCAATGGATGCAAGACAGCCCCGTTCAGCCCGAGGAGCAGCTGCTTGGCCGAAGAAACGCCCGAAGCGCATCATGGCTCCGGCCACCGCGCCAGGCTGCGCGCGCGTTTGCTCGGCGGGGGCGATGCCGCGCTCGGCGATCATGAAGTGATCGAGTATCTGCTGATGACGGCCATTCCGCGGCGCGACGTAAAACCCCTGGCCAAGAGCCTGCTGGCACGATTCGGCGGATTGGCCGGGGTGTTCAATGCCGATTCTGCGGCCTTGGCCAAACATCCCGGCATGGGCGAGACCAGCGCCGCCGCGCTTAAGATCGTGGCACTGGCAACCCGGCGGCTGGCGCGGACCGGGGTGCAGGATCAGCCGGTGCTGGCCAGTTGGCAGGCCCTGATCGACTATCTGACCATCGACATGGCGCATTTGCGGCATGAGCGGGTCCGCGCGCTTTATCTGGATAGCCGCAACCGGCTGGTCAGCGATGAGCTGCTGTCCGAAGGCTCGATCGACGAAGCCGCGATCCACCCGCGCGAGGTGGTGAAGAAGGCGCTCGATCTGGGAGCGGCGGCATTGATCATGGTGCACAACCATCCGTCGGGATCACCTGAGCCAAGCCGCGCCGATATCGCCATCACCAACCGTATCGCCGAGGCCGGACGCCTGCTGGGCATCACCCTGCATGACCATGTCATTATCGGCAAGGAAGGCCATGTCAGCCTGCGCGCGAAAGGTCTGGTCTAGCATGTGCGTCGCCGCGATCGCCTGGACCGCCGATCCGCGCTGGACGATGGTGGCCATCGGCAACCGCGATGAATATCACCAGCGCCCGGCCGCGCCGCTCGCGCCGTGGGCTGATGGCCGGATCATTGCCGGCCGCGATCTGCAGGCCGGCGGTACCTGGCTGGGCGTCGGTCGGGGGCGATTCGGACTGGTGACTAATCTGCGGGTTCCGGGCTTCCCGCGGGCAGAGCTGGCCTCACGCGGGGCCTTGGTGACCGATTGGCTGCGCGGCAACGAACCGGCGGCAACAGAGACGATGAACCCGTTCAACCTGTGGCTGGCCGAACCGGATCGACTGCGTTTTTCCACCAATCATCCCGCGCAGCAGTCCTTGACGCTCGATCGTGGTATTCACGGCCTCTCCAACGGCGCGCATGGCGACCGGTGGTTCAAAACTGCCCGGTTGGAGGAAGCCCTGGCTGCATGGCTGACAGGCGATCACCCGATCGAACAGTTGTTTGCCGCACTGAGCGACGAGACACCCCAATCTGCCGATCCTGAGGACGCGTTTTCACCGGTATTCATCCGCAACCCGCGCTATGGCACGCGTTGTTCAACCGTGGTGCTCGTCGATGCGGCCGGATGCGGCCAGATCATCGAACGGCGGTTTGACAGCGCCGGCACCCCCGGCGGAGAGACTGCGCTGAACTTTGTCTGGGCGGGTCAATCTGCGTAAGCTGCGGCCAGCAAGTGCGGCCGCTCCTTGGCCACCTTGATTACCAGTTCACCGAACAGGCCATTGACCCAGGCGAACCATTTGCGGGTGAACCGTGCCGGGTCGTCCTTGTCGAAGGCTTCGTGCATGAAGCCGGTACCGGCATGGGTTGCGCGCAGGGTTTTGAGGCTCCACGCGATCACGGCCTCATCATCGCTCGACAGCGCGCGAACGATGATCGACATTGGCCACACCTGCCCCTCGCCAATGTGCGGTCCGCCGATTCCCTCAGCGGCACGGCCCTTGAAAAACCATGGGTTTGCCTCGCTCCATACCGCATCGGCCGTAGTCCGCCACAAGGGATAGTCCGCCGGTAGGCAGCGCAGATAGGCCAGCCCCAACAAAGACGGCACATTGGCATCGTCCATGAACAGGTGGTTGCCGTAGCCGTCTGTTTCATAAGCCAGCACTTGCCGGCCATCGGGCAATTGCATCACCCCGTGTGCGAACACCGCCTTTTCAACCTCTGCCGCCAGTGCCGCGGCTTCGTTCGCCAGCGCTGCATCATGCAACACGGCCTTGGCCATAGCTGCCAGTTCGCGCAGGGTGGTAACGGCAAACAGGTTGCCGGGAATGTTGCAGGGGAAAGTACAGGCATCGTCAGACGGGCGGAACGCGGAGTGAATCAGACCGTGCTTACGGGTCGGTACGCCGACACCGGCCAGCGTCGTTTCGGTCGGCTGCGTGCTGTGCCGCTGAAATCGATATGGGCCCGGCCCAGTAAAGCGCTGTTGTTCCTTGAAAGTCGCCACGATCACCCGCGCGGCCCGCGCCCAGGTCTGGTCGAAGGGCTCGGTGTCGCCGGTTTCGCGCCAGTAGTCATGCGCCAGCCGCAAAACATAGCACAGCGAATCGACCTCCCATTTGCGTTCGGCCACGCCGGGTTTCATCTCGGTTCGGTCGCTTTTCGACCAGTGCAGCCCGTCGCGCGAAGCCGGATCGCGGGTAAAGGCGTTGGCATAGGGATCCAGCAGCACGCAGCGCGCATGACGGCGGATCAGCCCGCGATAAACCTCGCGTAGCTGCACATCCTGACCGGCCAGATGCAGATAGGGCCGCATCTGGGCCGAACTGTCGCGCAGCCACAGCGCATCGATGTCACCGGTAATGACAAAGGCATCGGCCTGACCATCCAGCTGGCCCAGAAACACCGTGGTATCCAGCGTATTGGGAAAGCAATTGCCGAACATCCACTTCAGCTCGGGATCATGGATCAACGCGCTGACCCGGTCGATCTCGTGCTCGACCGCCTTGCTGACGAACCGGCGGGCGGACACGGGCGGACGGTTGGAAGCAAACATGCGAATCTCCTGGGCGCGCGGCATCGTCGGCGCCAGAGCGGCGGCCATTCCTGCGATAAGGAGGCTGCGACGTTGAAAAGCCAGTGACGACACTGCCGCCTGTGGTGACGCGGAAACCGCTCGATGTCGAGAGCTTGGTTTACTGTGCGGGATCGATGGGCGGGTGTCCGACAGCCAGTGTTCGGCGTCCGGCTACCCTTGCCTTCGTGCACCCCCTCGCCTAGCGGCACGGGCACAGCCTGCACGGAGTCGAACTGATGGTCCCCCGCTACGCCCGCCCTGCCATGACCGCCATCTGGGAACCCGAATCCCGGTATCGGATCTGGTTCGAGATCGAGGCGCACGCCACCCAAAAGCTCGGCGAACTGGGCGTGGTCCCCGCAAGCGGCGCCAAGGCATTGTGGGACTGGTGGGCAACGGCTCCGGCGATCGACGTCGCCGCGATCGACGCGATCGAGGCCGTGACCAAGCATGACGTGATCGCCTTCCTCGATTGGGTTGCGCAGCAGGTTGGGCCAGAGGCACGCTTTATGCACCAGGGTATGACCAGCAGCGATGTGCTTGATACCACGCTGTCGGTCCAACTCGCCCAGGCCACCGATCTGCTGCTGGCTGACCTTGATGCACTGCTGGCCGCGATCAAGCGCCGCGCGCTGGAACACAAGTTCACCCCCACGATCGGCCGCAGCCACGGCATCCACGCGGAACCGACCACTTTCGGCAAGAAACTGGCCGAAGCCCACGCCGAATTCAGCCGTTGCAAGACCCGCCTGATCGCCGCCCGGGCCGAAGTGGCGACCTGCGCGATTTCCGGTGCGGTCGGCACGTTCGCCAATATCGACCCTTCGGTCGAAGCCTATGTCGCAGAGAAACTGGGACTGACTGTCGAACCGGTCAGCACGCAGGTGATCCCGCGCGATCGCCACGCGATGTTCTTTGCCACGCTGGGCGTGATCGCCAGCAGTATCGAGCGTCTGGCCGTAGAAATTCGCCATCTGCAGCGGACCGAAGTGCTGGAGGCCGAAGAGTATTTCTCGCCGGGGCAAAAGGGCAGCTCGGCCATGCCGCATAAGCGCAACCCGATCCTGACCGAGAACCTCACCGGGCTGGCCCGGATGGTGCGCTCCGCCGTGACCCCGGCACTGGAAAACGTCGCGCTGTGGCATGAGCGCGACATCAGCCATTCTTCGGTCGAACGCTTCATTGGCCCAGACGCCACGATCACACTCGATTTCGCGCTGGCCCGGCTCACTTCGGTGGTGGACAAGCTGGTGGTCTATCCCGAACGAATGGAAAAGAACCTTAACAAGATGGGCGGCCTGGTCCATTCCCAGCGCGTGCTGCTGGCGCTGACGCAGGCCGGGCTCGAGCGTGACACGGCATACCGCCTGGTGCAGCGCAACGCGATGAAGGTGTGGGAATCGGACGGGCAACTCAGCCTGCTGGAACTGCTGAAAGCCGATGCCGACGTGGCCAGCGTGATGAGCGCGGGCGAACTCGAAGAGAAATTCAACCTTGATTACCACTTCAAGGCGATCGACACGATCTTCGCACGGGTGTTCGGCGAATAAGGCCGGGCGGACATGACGCTATGCGCGTCCGCGCAGCGCAAGCCCTTCACATTGCTCGCCAAGCCGCCTAGCGTGCTACCGGTGGTTCAATAGGGAACAAGGAGGCCACGGCCATGCAACTGATCCGAACCTTGCTGTTACTGCTGGTGACTATCGCACTGGTCGCGTTCATCGCGATCAACTGGCAAACGGTTCCACTTAATCTGTGGCCACTGCAGGATGGAAACTATGTTCACCTGCAATGGCCGGTCGGCTTTATCGTGCTGGTTTCAATGGTGCTGGGCTTCATTCCGATGTGGCTGCTCCACAAAGGCGCGCGCTGGCGGCTGAACCGGCGGATTGCGTTTCTGGAAAACTCGGTGAAATCCGCCAGCCAGTCGGTATCCCCGCCGGTCGCAACGTCCACGCAGCTTGAAGCTGCCAATTCGGAGCCGCCAGCGCCGCTGCCATGAATACCAACCCGATTTATCTCGCGCTCGATTTTCCGCGCCTCGACACTGCGATTGCCGTCGCTCAGAAAGCGCGCGCGCACATCGGGGGGGTCAAGCTGGGGCTGGAGTTTTTCTGCGCACACGGACATCATGGCGTGCACGAGGTTCACAAGCTTGGCCTGCCGATTTTTCTGGACCTCAAGCTCCACGACATTCCCAATACCGTGGCGGGAGCCATGCAGGCGATCCACGTACTGGAACCCGCCATCGTGACCGTTCACGCCAGCGGCGGCCAGGCAATGATGGAAGATGCCAAGGCTGCCGCCGGTGAAGGTTGCAAGGTCGTCGCGGTGACACTGCTGACCAGCCTGGATGATCGTGACATGGCCGCAACCGGCATATCCGGAACGCCGAATGAGCAGGTGTTGCGCCTCGCCGATCTGGCCCGGCAGGCCGGCCTCGACGGGATCGTTTGCTCCGGACATGAGGTTGCCGCGGTTCACTCCCGGTGGAAAGACGGATTTCTGGTGGTTCCGGGCTTGCGTCCGGCAGATGCCAAGCTGGGTGACCAGAAGCGGGCCGTTACCCCCCGACAGGCTCGCGATGCCGGGGCCAGCGTGCTCGTGATCGGGCGCCCGATCGCCCGCGCTGAAGATCCGGCTGCTGCCGCCAGAGCAATCGAGGCAACCTTGTAGCGGGCAAGTGGTTTATTCAGGTGCGGGAAATCCATCCGGCTTCATAGGCCCGGCCAGTATCTGGAGTTAAAATGATGAAATCGCTAAAGTTCGCCCTTGCCCCGATCGCCCTTGCCTTGTCCATTCCGGGAGCCGCCATGGCCAGCACCGATCAACCCGCTATCGCCGTAGGCAGCACCCTGCTCAGCATTTCGGCCGAGGGCAAATCGACCCGCACACCCGATCTGGCGGTTTTCAACGCCGGGGTCACCACGCAAGGACAAACCGCCTCTGAAGCGCTCGGCGCGAACAGTGCGGCGATGAATCGCGTGATGGCCGCGCTACGCAAAGCCGGGATTGCCGAACGTGATATACAGACCAGCCAGATCAGCCTGAACCCGGTTTACAGCCAGCCGGTGATGGGGCCCAATGGCGCCGTCTCGCAGGAACCCCGGATCATCGGCTACCAGGCTACCAACACCGTTTCTGTACGTAGCCGCGACATCGGCGGATTCGGCAAGGTGCTGGACGCGCTGGTGGCAACCGGGGCCAACCAGATCAACGGCCCGATGTTCCAGCTGTCAGAACCCGAAGCGGCCATGGACGAAGCCCGTGCCAGCGCGATGAAGATCGCCCGCGCGCGTGCTGATCTTTACGCCAGGGCAGCCGGATTGCGCGTGGTGCGGATCGTATCCATCAGCGAGGGTGGCGGATTTTCCCCGCCTCAGCCGGTCTATGCCAAGGCGATGATGGCTGATTCCGCGCCGACGCCGATTGCCGCTGGTGAGGTTGAGGCTCAGGTCAACCTGACGGTGCAGTTCGAACTGGCACCTTAACCGCCAGCGCGCTACGCGCCCGTGATGGCTGACAAGAAGATCAAGATCTGCGGTATCACGACAGCAACGGCGCTTGACGCTGCCGTCGCTGCACGGGCCAGCCATGTCGGGTTCAATTTCTACCCGCCCTCGCCGCGCTGCGTTTCGCTGCCCGGTGTGGCTGATCTCGGCCGGCGCGCAATTGGCAAGACGGTGCGCGTGGGGGTCTTTGTCGATCCCGCATTCGACGATCTGGGCGCGGTCGTGGCTACAGGTGCACTCGATGCTATCCAGTTCCATGGCGCCGAGCCGCCAGAGGTACTGGCCCAGGCCAAGACCGCGTTCGGGTTGCCGGTGTGGAAAGTTCTGTCCATTGCCTCGGCGGAAGATTTGCCGCGCGCGGCTGCATTCGCGGGGGTCGCTGATTTCCTGCTGCTCGACGCCAAGACGCCCAAGGGGACATTGCCCGGCGGGATGGGCCTGAAATTTGACTGGGGGCTGCTGGGTGGGTGGCAGGCGCCCCTACCGTGGGGTCTCGCGGGCGGTCTCCACCCCGGCAATGTCGCCGATGCGATCCGCCAGACCCGCGCGGGCCTGGTTGATACTGCTTCGGGCGTGGAAAGCGCCCCCGGGATCAAAGATCCGGCGCTGATCGCGGCGTTCTGCAACGCAGTCCGCAGCGCATAAAAAAGAGGCGGCCCGTTGCCGGACCGCCTCTCTACTCGGTGTTTCCAATCGTCAGATCAGAACTTTACGCCAACGCCAGCAACCAGTGCATCAGCGCCGGTAATGACATCGTTTTCGAAATAGTGGCGGTATTCAGCCTTTACATAGACCGGACCCGAAACCTTCTGCTCAACGCCGGCACCCAGGTGCCACTGGCCTTCGCAGCCATCGCAGGCTTCGCTGGTGTAACCGCCAGCACCGAACAGCGAAGTGCCGGTGGCAGTCTTGACGCCGAGACGGCCGGTGCCGCCGAAGGCGACCTTGGTGCCGCTGGTGCCGATCTTGTCGGCCGACACTTCAACCCCGGCAAAGGTGGTGGCGCCGAGATCGAAGTCATAGCCCAGGGCGGCGCCCCAGGTGTCTTCGCTCGAACCGTTCGACCAGATCACGCCGCCGCGTGCTTCGACGCGGGTTTCGTTGGCCATGGCGGGCGAAGCAAGCGCCAGCGAGGCCAACAGCGGGAGGACGATCTTACGCATTAAAAACTCCTGTTTCTTATTCAGCCCCTGCAAAGGGGTCTGCCGCCAGATAGGAACGGTCTCCTTGCCTGTGAATGAACTGGTCGTTCAGAAAAACTACAAACCAGACCAAGTGTTGCATTCGTGCAACATTTTGTAACAGGCGCCAACAATCATATTACCATGCTGTTGCCCGAGCGCGATCGCCCGCCAGACTGGACTTGGCGGGGGCATTCTGCCAAGCGCTTGAGCCATCATGACCGTGAACCAGAGCGCAAATTCCTTTCGTACCCAGCCCGATGAACGCGGGCATTTCGGCCAGTTCGGCGGGCGCTATGTCGCCGAAACACTGATGCCGCTGATCCTCGATCTGGAGCGGGAATACAACAAGGCCAAGGCCGATCCGGCCTTTCAGGCGGAATTCGACGATTTGCTGGCGCATTACGTCGGTCGCCCCAGCCCCTTGTATTTCGCCCCCCGGATCACCGAGGAACTGGGCGGTGCGCAAATCTGGTTCAAGCGCGATGAGCTCAACCACACCGGCGCGCACAAGATCAACAACTGCATCGGCCAGATCCTGCTGGCGATGCGAATGGGCAAGACCAAGATCATCGCGGAGACCGGCGCGGGTCAGCACGGGGTGGCCACGGCAACCGTCGCGGCGCGCTTCGGCCTGCCCTGCACGGTGTTCATGGGTGCGACCGACGTGGCACGGCAGGCGCCCAACGTGTTCCGGATGAAACTGCTGGGTGCCGAGGTGGTACCGGTTACGGCCGGAGCCGCAACGCTGAAGGACGCCATGAACGAAGCACTGCGGCATTGGGTCGCCAACGTTCACGATACCTTCTACATCATCGGCACCGCCGCTGGCCCACATCCTTATCCCGAACTGGTCCGCGACTTTCAGAGCGTGATCGGCAAGGAGGCCCGCGCCCAGATGTTGGACCGCACCGGCCGCCTGCCCGACCTGCTGGTCGCCGCGATCGGTGGCGGCAGCAACGCGATCGGACTGTTTCACCCGTTCCTGGACGATGCCGACGTAAAAATGCTGGGCGTGGAAGCCGCCGGCCACGGGCTGGACAAGGAACACGCCGCCAGTCTCGCCGGTGGGCGCCCCGGCATTCTCCACGGCAACAAGACCTATCTGTTGCAGGATGCCGACGGCCAGATCACCGAAGGCCACTCGATCAGCGCGGGCCTCGACTATCCTGGAATCGGCCCCGAACACGCCTGGCTACGCGATGTCGGCCGGGTAGATTACGCTTCAGTTACCGATACCGAGGCGCTGGAGGGCTTCCAGCTGATGTGCCGCACCGAAGGGATCATCCCCGCGCTGGAACCCAGCCACGCCATCGCCGCCGTTGCCCGGATCGCCCCGACCATGCCGAAGGACAGCATCGTGCTCGTCAACCTGTGCGGACGCGGCGACAAGGACATCTTTGCCGTGGCGGAGCATCTGGGGGTGGAGCTGTGAAGATTTTCACTTTGGCATTCTTGGTCGGATTGGCGATCAATCTCCTCGTCCGGCTGGTCCTAAATTATGCGACCTCGGATGCACTCACGATGACGAGCAGCGATATTGTGCAAGGCGTTTCTGTTAGCGCAGCCCTTGCGGTCGTCTTGCCAAGGATTCTGAAAAAGTCCGATGTCTAACCGCCTCCAATCCGCCTTCGCCAAGGGCCACCCTGCCCTCGTCACCTTTGTTACCGGGGGCGATGGGCCGACTGCCGAAATCCTCGACGCTCTCGTTGAAGGCGGCGCGGATGTGATCGAGCTGGGGATGCCGTTCACCGATCCGATGGCCGATGGCCCGGCGATCCAGCAGGCCAATCTGCGCAGTCTTGGTGCTGGCACCACCACGGCTGATATCTTCTCGCTCGCCACCGCCTTCCGTGCCCGCCACCCCGAGGTGCCGCTGGTGCTGATGGGCTATGCCAACCCGATGACGGTACGCGGGGCGGAGTGGTTTGCTGATCAATGCCGGCAAGCCGGGGTCGACGGCGTGATCTGCGTCGACATTCCGCCTGAGGAGGATCACGAGCTTGGCCCTGCCCTGCGCGGTGCCGGGGTCAGCCTGATCCGTCTGGCCACGCCAACAACCGACGAGACCCGCCTGCCCGCCGTGCTCGAAGGCTCATCCGGCTTCCTTTATTACGTCTCCGTCGCCGGAATCACCGGCATGCAGCAAGCCGCGCAGACCAGCATCGAGGAAGCCGTCGCCCGGCTCAAGGCCAGGGCCACGATCCCCGTGGCGGTCGGCTTCGGTGTGCGGACGCCCGAACAGGCCGCAGCGATTGCCAGGGTAGCCGATGGCGTGGTGGTTGGCTCGGCACTGGTCGATCTGGTGGCCGAGCATGGCGCCAAGGCCGCAGGGCCGGTGCGCGAATTGACCAAAGCGTTGGCGAATGCCGTACACAACGCGCGCTAAACCACATCGTCATTGCGAAGGGCATGAAGCAATCCATCGCCGTGCGTGAAACCTCGGATTGCCGCAGAACTTCGCCCCCTCGCAATGACGAAAGAAATGGAATAAGGCCCTCTGCATGAGCTGGATCGATCGTGTTCGCAAAGCGCTGCCCTTTCAGGACAAGCGCGACACCCCCGACAATCTTTGGACGAGCTGCCCTTCGTGCAAGGAAATGCTGTTCACCAGGGAATACGAAGACAACCTCTCGGTCTGCCCGCGCTGCGAGCATCATGGCCGGATCGGGGCCGATGCGCGGTTTACGCAGCTGATGGATGACGGGTTTACGATCCTCGACAGCCCCAAGGTCAAGGAAGACCCGCTCAAGTTCAAAGATCAGAAAAAGTACCCGGACCGGCTCAAGGCGGCCCGCGCCACCAATCCCCACCCCGACGCGCTGACCAATGCGCTCGGGACGATTGGCGGGCACAAGGCAGTATTGGGCGTGCAGGATTTCGCCTTCATGGGCGGATCAATGGGCATGGCGGTGGGCGCAGCGTTCGTCGCCGGAGCGGAGCGGGCGCTTGCGGAAAAGTGCGCTTATGTGATCTGCACAGCGGCTGGCGGCGCGCGCATGCAGGAAGGCATCCTCAGCCTGATGCAGATGCCCAAGTGCACCGTGGCGATCAGCCGTCTCAATCGGGCGGGATTGCCGTACATCGTGGTGCTGACCGACCCCACCACCGGCGGCGTGACCGCCAGCTATGCCATGCTGGGCGATATTCACATTGCCGAGCCAGGTTGCCTGATCGGCTTTGCCGGTCAGCGCGTGATCCAGGACACCATCCGTGAGAAGCTGCCCGAAGGCTTCCAGCGGGCGGAATACCTCCATGAGCACGGCATGGTCGATATGGTGGTTCACCGCCGCGACCTGAAAGCAACGCTGGCCAGCGTGCTGGACTATCTGGGTGCCGCAAAGGCGGCGTGACAGCCCCGGTGAAAGATTTCGCCATCTCCGACAACCCCCGGGTTCAGGCGCAGCTTGACCGGCTCGGCGCGTTGAGCCTGCCAAGCGGGCGGCTGGGGCTGGACGTGATCGATGTGCTGCTCACCCGGCTTGGCAATCCGCACCATATGCTGCCGCCGGTGTTCCACGTTGCGGGAACCAATGGCAAGGGCAGCACCTGTGCCTATCTGCGCGCTATTCTGGAGGCCGAAGGGCTGGCGGTGCACGCTGCAACCAAACCGCATCTGGTGCGCTATAACGAGCGCATCCGGCTGGCCGGAAAGTTCATCGATGACGATCTGCTGGCTGACCTGCTGGGCGAAGTGCTCGACCTGGGGCGCGATCTGGCGCCCAGCTTCTTTGAAGTTACCACCGCGGCGACCTTCCTGGCGTTCCACCGGATACCTGCCGATGCCTGCGTGATCGAGGTCGGCCTTGGCGGGCGGTTCGATGCGACGAATGTTCTGGATGGCCAGGCCGGGTGCGGAATCGCGACGCTGGGGATCGATCACAAGGAATTTCTGCTGAGCCCTGAGAATGGCGTACCGGCCGATCCGCTGTGCCGGATCGCCTTCGAGAAAGCCGGGATCGCGCGTCCGGGCGTACCGTTGGTAACGCAAAGCTATCCCGCTGCCGTGACAAAAACGATCATCGACCACGCCATGCAGGTCGGAGCGAAGACCGCCATTCGCGATCTGGACTGGTTTGCCGATGTCAGTGCAGCGGGGATCGCTTATCGCGACCGGGCCGGAGAGCTGGCACTGCCCCTGCCCGCGCTGGCGGGAGCGCATCAGGCCGATAACGCTGCGCTGGCCGTGGCGATGTTGCGGCATCAATCGCAGGTTCCTGTCTCGTACGATTCCATGGTTGCCGGAATCCCGGCGGCGCGTTGGCCTGCGCGTTTGCAATTGCTCGGCCAGGGGCCACTGACTGCATGCGTTCCCGGGCGAAAGGTATGGCTTGATGGCGGGCACAACGCCGATGCCGGACTGGCCATCGCCCGGCACTTTGCCGACCAGCCACCGATCCACCTGATTACCGGGATGCTGGCGAACAAGGATCCCGCAGCCATCGTCAGTCCGTTACGGGGCAGCCTGCTCAGTCTGTCCGTAGTCCCAGCGCCCGGGCACGCGGCACACCGGGCTGAGGACATAGCCGCCCACGCCGATGTGCCGGTCCATGCCTTTGCTGATGTTTCGGCGGCGCTGGCTTCCCTGCCGCCGGGAGGCGACGTGTTGATTGCCGGGTCGCTTTACCTCGCCGGTGAGGTGTTGCGTCTTAACCGGCAATTTCCCGATTGAGGCGTGCTTCCCGGGCTGAGCGGGCCCATTCCAGCGCACTCAGCACCACCGCGATCAGGCCCAGCGCCGCGGTCAGGTAGAATACCGGCGCATAGCCACCGGTATCAATCCGCTCCCCGATGGCAGCGCGGCCCAGCGAGCCGACCAGAAATGTCAGTGACGCGAGCAACGAGAACTGAACCGCCGCGTGCGATTTGGACGTGATCGACGAAAGGTAGGCGGTAAACGCCGCTCCGGCGAAGCCACCCGCCAGATTCTCTCCGGTTATCGCCAACAGAAGGCGCGAAAAGCGGTCATCCGAACCGAACTGCGCCGCAGCCCAGTAGAACCCGCTGGCATGGCCGAACCGATCCAGCCACACCCCGCCCTGGGCAAGATCGGCATACAGCAGGTTGCTGGCAGCAGAGACCAGCGCGGCAAAGGTCAGCGTTGCCATGCGGCCAATCGCGGTAAAACTGATCGCGCCCAGCGCAATCCCGGCCATGGTCATCCCCACGCCGAAGAACTTGCTGGCGATTGCGACCTCGTCATTGGTGTATTTCAATTCCTGCAAGTAGAATGGCAGCGCGAACGGGCCCCACACGCTGTCTGTCAGGCGGTACGTCAGGATAATTCCGAACACCAGAATCGCCGCCCAGCGTAGCCGGCTGACAAGTTCGCCCAGCGGTTCGATCAAGGCACGGTATGCGTGATCGAGCGGATTGGGACGCACTGCCACCGGCTGAGCATCGCGATTGAAACGACCGCTGCGCTGCCAGTGGCTGAGCACCGCCGCAATGATCGCGGGCAGGATTACGGTAGCGATCACGATAAGCGGGCCGTAGACCTTGACGAACTCGCCTGAATTGGGCCGCGCGCCCGGTTCCGCCCCCAGCGAGCGGATCATGAACAGGATCACGGTAACCAGCGCCCAGCCCCACAGCGATCCGACCAGGCCCAGTGCTACCGCCCTGACGCGCGGCGGCAGCCCTGCCAGGGCCTGCTCGCTGGAGGTCTGATCGGGATAGGGCGTATCGGGTGCCAGCCAGCTCGCCAACATGGCCACCAGCATGAAGGTGCCCATCCAGAAATAGACTGCCGGCCATCCGATCCGGGCCGCCAGCACCAATGCCAAAGCCCCGCCCATCAGCGTCGCCAGGCGAAAGCCGAGCTGGTAAATAGCCGAGAGGATGTCGAGCGTTGCGACATCGTCCGCCACTTCCACCCGCCAGGCATCAATGGCGATATCCTGCGTCGCCGCGGCAAAGGCTGCCAGCCCGGCCAGCAGCGAAAACCAGCCCAGCGCCGCATGGGGATC
>JAFLDC010000249.1 GCA_017302775.1 Sphingomonadales bacterium | reverse complement strand
GTCAGCGCCACGCAACTGTGCTGGAACGGGCCAAAAATGGAAGTGCAGCTATTGCTCTTCGCACAGTTGCTTGAGCTGATCGGCGCAGATGCCCCAGCCTTCTTCGAAGCCCATTTCGCGGTGATGCGCCATCGTCTCGGCGGTCCAGTGGCGGGCCCGGGCGGTGTAGCGGGTGCCGTTACCCTCAGGCGCGATTTCCCAGATCCCGAGCATGAATGGGCCGGCCGGCTGAAGGTCGCCTTCGACTGCATCGGTGGTGGCAAACCGCTTGCCTTCTTCCCAAACCAGCGTGAAACCGGGATGGTGGTTCACTTCACCATCGGGGCCATACATGGTGGTCTGCGTTGGGGTTCCGGCGCGACGCTCGCCAAAGTCCACTTCTGCGCGCCATGGCTTTGGGCACCACCATTCGTTGGTGCGATTGACCAGCACATCCCAGACCTTGGCCGGCGGGGCATCAATCAGGCGGGTGACAGACAATTCGTACATGGTATTTCCTTTCCTAGTCCCGGTCCGGCGCGCCGAGCGGGAAATAATGTCGATAGGGGCGGGCGTCCTCAACGCAGCGCGATACTGCGGGGAGGGACAGCAAATGCGCCCGCCATGCCTTCAATCGTGGCATCGCAGCGGGGATGGGGTGCACCCAATCGGCATAGAACAGGCTGGGTGCGGCTGCGCATTCGATCAAGGTTACCCCGCCAGGCCGGGAATAGGTTCCCAGCCACTGTTCGATCCACTGATAGGATCGGTCCAGCCGCTGCACTACTTCTCCCCTTGTTGCGGAACTGAGCGAGCCGGCACGGATCGCCTCTGCAACGGCTTCCTGCATCACGTTCATCACATAGTTATCAAACACCCGGTCCATCATTCTGACCTGCGCCGCAAGATCGGGGTCAGACGGTAGCAGCGAAGCCGGCCCGGAATGATGAAGCTGCAGATATTCGATGATCGCAGTGGCTTCGAACACCACGATATCGCCATCGCGCAGCACCGGGAACTTGCCTTGTGGGCTGGCCGACTGGACGAAGGCATCGTCTGCCGGATCGATCCCGCCAAGCGTGCGAAAGGTAAATGCAGTCGCATTGGCGTAGAGCGCGATCAATGCCTTCCAGGTATAGCTGGAAAAGGGATGGCCATAGAGCGTTAGCATTGCCGGCCTCTTTGCCCAGCTGGCCAGCGCCCGACAACCTGCGCCATCAGGATGATCCCTTTGCTGCCGCTTCGATTTGCGCGTGATCGATCTTGCGCATCGTCATCATGGCTTCAAATACGCGCTGGCGTACCGCCGGATCCGGGTCCGCCATGCCGCGGGTCAGTACTTTGGGCGTGATCTGCCAGTTCACGCCCCATTTGTCCTTGCACCACCCGCAAGCACTTTCCGCCCCGCCATTGCCGACGATAGCATCCCAATAGCGATCGGTTTCTTCCTGGCTGTCGGTACCGATCTGAAAACTGAAGGCTTCGGTATGAGGGAAGGTCGGCCCGCCGTTCAGGCCAACGCATTTGATACCCAGAACGGTGAATTCCACCGTCAGCGAATCGCCCTGCGCCCCACCTGGGAAATCACCGGGCGCGCGAAGAACTGCACCAACTGAACTGTCCGGAAAGATACTGGCGTAAAACTGCGCTGCCGCGTGGGCCGTGCCGTCATACCATAGGCATAAGGTTACATCGGTCATTTCCGTGACTCCTCGATAAGGGCATGGTCGATCGCCTTGGCCGCCTTGTAGGCCCCGCGCTGCTGTAGCCGGTCAGCATAGGCAACAAAGGCTGGGCGCGGCGGGATTGAGCCGAATGTCAGCCCCCAATCTACCTGACTGCCAACATAAACGTCTGCCATGGTAAAGCGGTTACCGCAGACGTGATCATGCACATTGAAATGTCCCTCGAGCGTGTCGAGCACGCGGTCAAGGTTGCCGAAACCAACCATCACCTCTCGGTCTGGCGGAACCTCCCAGCCCATTGACCGGGTAACAACGGCTTGCTCGATCGGGCCCGCCGCAAAGAACATCCAGCGATAGTAATCCGCCGCCTCGTCTGCAGAGGGAGCCAGTCCTTTGTCAGGATGGGCAACGGCAAGGTAGGCGCAGATTGCCGCGCATTCTGTAACCACCCGTGGGCCACTCTCGGCATGGCGGATAATGGTTGGCACTTTGCCCATCGGGTTGGCTTCTAAAAGCTCAGCGGGTTTGTCAGCCCAGTCGACCAGAACCTGTTCGTACTGTGCACCCGCCTCATGCAATGCCCAGCGGGCAATCTGGCCGCGGCTCATCGGATTGGTGAAAAAGGTATATTCGGCCATGATTTGGCATCCTTCCTGATTGTCGGCGTGCAATGCGCGAACCGCAGCGGCTTTGCGATGATGCTACCGTTGCATGCTGGCCCACTGCAGACCGACCTCTCCAAAACGCCGCAGAGAGTCAGTTGATCTGTACATGGCCGTTCACTCGCCCCCGACCAGACTGAAGAATGCGCCTTGCGGATCAATTCCCTGGACAATCCAGAGGTCACCGGGAACTTGCATCGGGCCATTGATGACTTGCCCGCCATTGGCCTCAATGCCGTCTCTTGCGTCCGTAATGCTGGAAACCCAGAAGTAGTGATTCCAGAACGGATGCGGCGTTTGCGGCATCATCGGCATGATGGCCCCAATCTGCACGGCATCATGCGCGATGAATTGGTACTGCCCCATCGGCCCCATATCCATCGGTTCGGGCAAGGACCATCCGAACCGGTCGACGTAGAACGCCACTTCGCGTTGTGCGTCGGCCGCCAGCAACTCGTTCCAGCCGCAGTGGCCGCGGTTGATCTCAGGCTGGAACGCGGTGCTTTCGCCGCCGCCAGGCGGCGGGGTGGGGGTCATCACATAAAACGGCGCGCCCCCCGGATCGGCAACCATCGCGATCCGCCCGGCCATCGGCACGTCACGCGGCGGCATTATTTGCTTGCCGCCGTCCGCTTCAATCGCGCGCACCGCATCGTCACAATCGTCAACCCCGATATAGCCAGTCCAGCACGGCCGGGCGCCATGGGTCGCCATGTCCTCACTCAACCGCAAGATCCCGCCAATCATCGCCTGGTCCGGTGCCGTGATGAACCCGTATTCGCCAGTCTCGGCGGATCCCGTCTTCATCGACCAGCCCACGATCGGCTCGTAGAACGCCCGGGCGCCCTCCGGGTCGGGGGTCATCAGTTCATACCAGATCCAACTGCCCTGAAGCGTAGTCATCGCTCGTTCCCTTCAGGCTTTGAGGTCTACAAACGGAGCGAACCCGCCATAGATCATCCGTTTGCCGTCGAACGGCATCGGCTCCTGCATCCGCGGGTCGGCCATCATCTTGGCGAAGCCGGCGTCACGGGTGGCCTTGTCCGGCCATTCGATGATGCCGACCAGAACAGCCTCGCCCTCCGGTGCGGCCACGGCGCGGTAAAAGTCAGTCTGCTGGCCGTGGGGCACATCGTCGCCCCAGCCTTCGATGACCCGCAAGGCCCCGAATTCTATCACCAGCGGGTCCAACCGCTCCGCGTAGTCGGTTACCTTATCCCGGTCTGCCTCGGGCGCTGAATAAATCATCACGTCGTAGTAGCGCATGGTGCCTCTCCTTAGTCCTATTCCGCCGGTGTGGCGGTATTGCCGGTGATCGCAGCGGGATCCATCCAGAAGGGTTCCCACACATGCCCATCGGGATCGGCGATGGTCCGCTGGTACATGAAACCGTGATCTTCAGGCGGGTTGACGTCGGCGATGCCGCCAGCCGCCGCTCCAGCGGCGACCAGCCGGTCAACCGCAGCCCGATCGTCGCAGGTGACGGCGAGCGACACTTCGCTCGAGCCCGGCGGGCAGATCGGGCGAGTTGTGAACGTCTGCCATTTGGGGTGGGTAAGGATCATGACGTGGATCACATCCGACAGGACCATGCAGGCCCCCTGATCGTCACTGAACTGCGGGTTCATGGTGAAACCAAGCGCTTCGTAAAAACTGCGTGCTCGTGCCAGATCGGCAACCGGCAAGTTTACAAAAATCATCGGGCTCATCGCGGCTATACCCTTTCGAACAGCATGGAGACGTAACGTTTGAGATGGGTGATGGTATCCCGCGCGCACGACGGATCGTGCTGCGCCTTGGCCAGAATGAAGGCACCCTGCAGTACTGCCTGAACGTGATAAGCCAGGCTCAGCGCATCGACCTTGGCGCCGTGCAGGTCGATCGCGGCCTGGATGTCCACTGCCAGCCTTTCGGCATAGGCGCCGATGCTGGCCTTGCATGCCTCGCGGATCGGCTGGTTGGTCAGATAGGCTTCCTGCACCATCGTCCCGACAAAGCAGGTAAAATCCTCAACCGGGCCATCGATCATCGCCATGCGCAAGTCGATGTGCGCCAGCAGCCGATCAAGCGGATCGGGTAGCCGGGTCCATTCAGGCAGCGCGAAGATGTGCTCTTCGGCGCGCGCCGTCCAAGCGTTGGCGGCCGCTATGCCAAGCGCTTCCTTCGAAGGAAAGTGGTGAAAAAACGCCCCCTTGGTAACACCTGCAGCGGCGCACAGTTCATCGACAGAGGTTGCGGCATAGCCCTTGGCCCGCACCGTCTGGTGCGCGGCCGCGATCAAGCGGTCCTTGGCGGTGATCCGCTTGGCGGGGCGACTCGCTGACATCCAGGCAACATACCAACCAGTTGGTATGTTGCAAATGCCTGTTGCATATTGTGGCGCTGGCCGGGGAGGATCACTGGTTGCAGCTTATTAATCGCCCGGTTGAAATCGTGACAAGCACTGCGCAAAGGCAGTTGCGGCGGGCGCGGCGCGCGTATAGGCGGAAACACGCCATGACTGACAAATCCTCACAGATCGACACTTCGAACCGCACCGTCCTGCCAGCGCCCGATACGCATATCGATGCGCGTGAGGTGTTTGGCATCGATATCGATATGCAGGTTCCGGCATTCAGCACAGCGGATGAGC
>JAFLDC010000248.1 GCA_017302775.1 Sphingomonadales bacterium | reverse complement strand
GATCGGTATTGCCTATGCGGCGACCGCGATGCTGGCGCTGGCCGGGATGGTGGTTGCGCTGGACGCTTACGGTCCGATCACCGACAACGCCGGCGGCATTGCCGAAATGGCGGGGCTGGATGACAGCGTGCGCGAGAAGACCGACCTTCTCGACGCGGGGGGCAATACCACCAAGGCCGTGACGAAGGGCTATGCCATTGGCTCGGCCGGTCTTGCCGCACTGGTACTGTTTGCGGCCTATACCACGGACCTGAGGGAATTTTTCCCTGAACTGACCGTCAACTTCAGCCTTGAAAATCCATACGTCATTGTCGGATTGCTGCTCGGCGCCTTGCTCCCGTATCTGTTCGGGGCGATGGGCATGACCGCCGTGGGCCGGGCAGCCGGGGACGTTGTCAAGGACGTGCGCGAGCAGTTCAAGAACAACCCCGGCATCATGACCTATGAAAGCAAGCCGGACTATGCCCGGACCGTCGATCTGGTGACCAAGGCTGCGATCAAGGAAATGATCGTTCCCTCGCTGTTGCCGGTGCTGGCGCCGATCGTTGTCTACTTTGTGATCACTGCGGTGGCAGGTCAGGCTGAGGGCTTTGCGGCCTTGGGCGCATTGCTGCTCGGTGTGATTGTCGGTGGGCTGTTCGTTGCCATCTCGATGACCTCGGGCGGCGGCGCCTGGGATAACGCCAAAAAGTACATCGAAGACGGCCACCACGGCGGTAAAGGCAGCGAGGCGCATAAGGCCGCTGTCACCGGCGATACGGTGGGCGATCCCTACAAGGATACTGCCGGCCCGGCCGTCAACCCGATGATCAAGATCACCAACATCGTGGCCCTGCTGCTGTTGGCCGCGCTGGCTGCACACTAAACGCTGCCTAGCGGCGCAAATCCCCCCGTCCGGAGCAATCCGGGCGGGGTTTTTGTTGACCGGCAAGCGTCTTGAACTAATCTGACCAGATAGCCGGAGTTGTAGTTTCCGGGGTCGCAATAACGGGGAAGTTTGAATCATGAAAATTGCCAAGTTCGCCCTTCACGGGATCAGCGCGCTCGCTCTCGGCGCGGCTGCCCTGGGAGTTTACGGGTTCAACGGTACGGTCGCCGCGGCGGCAGACAATGCTGGGCCTGCGGTGCTGGCCGGCCAGATCCCGGTTGCCGAATTCGTCAAGAAGCCAAACATGCAATCGCCGCGGATTTCTCCTGACGGAACCAAACTGGCCTACCTTGCTGCCAACAACGGCAAGCAGATACTGGTCGTGAAAGATCTGCGCGATTCGGCCAAGCCGGCCAAGCAGGTGTTGGCCGCTGACGAAGCCCGCGAATCCGGCGACCGCTCGCTGGGCGGTTTCCGCTGGGTCGGAAGCGATGATCTGGTGATGACCGTAATCTCGCGTGAGGATCTGGGCGGCGGCCTGGGCGATTTTCGCCGACTGGTCAGCTACAATGTTCCCTCGGGGAAACTGATCCAGCAGGCGTGGCGCGGTGCCGGCGGCGATGCTGCGTCGATCCTGCATATCGATCACGACAAGGGATCGTACCTGCTTCAACGTGACGCCGTGGGTGACAACACGGAGCGCTGGGGCTTCCCCGAAGTTGTTCGGGTAGACGTAAAAACCGGCGACTTCACAATGGTTCAGCGGACCAACCCGATTGTCCGCAGCTGGGTAGCCGATAGCGACGGCGTGGTGCGCATGGGCTTCAACCGTAACCGCGACGACGGCAAGTTCCGGATGCTCTATCGCTCTAACGGCAAGGAGGCATTCCGCACGGTTTTCCTTGAAGCCGACAAGACCTTCACCGCCGGTCCGCCCCTGCCCGAGATGTTCATTCCGGGCACGGACACGGCCTATGCCGTATCACGGCACGAAGGATTCTCGAAGGTCTACAAGCTCGATATGAGCACGATGAAGCTTTCGGCGCCGGTGTTCGAAACCCCTGGGTTCGACGTCCAGGGTGTCATTTCCGACCAGACTGGCAAAAGGCTGCTTGGCTACGAAACCTTCGATGGTGAAATGCGCAACCAGTTCGTCGATCCGCACCTGAAGGAGGTGCAGGTCATGCTCGACGAGATTTATGGCAAAAACGAAGCTTCGATCGTCAGTGCCGACCGGGATTATAGCAAGATCGTGATTTACGCCGGTGGGAAGTCAACCGGCGGCGGCTTTTACCTCTACGATACCAAGGCCGCTTCGCTTCAGCTGCTCAACTGGCAGCGGACCAATATCAAGAATGCCCAGCTCAACCCGGTCAAGGCCGAGTGGCTGACCGCCAGCGACGGCACCAAGATCCAGGCGATCGTAACCTATCCGCGGCACCGCAAGGGCAAGAACCTGCCGGTGGTGATCATACCGCACGGCGGCCCGTTCGGCGTCATTTCAGCCACCAATTCGCTTGAACCGTGGAATCAGCCGCTGGCCGAAGCAGGCTATGTGGTGATCCAGCCCAACTATCGCGGGTCGGGCGGCTATGGCCGGGCTTTCGAACAGCTTGGCCGCGAACCGGGCGGATACGGCAAGCGGATGCAGGACGATCTGACTGACGTGCTCAACCACTATGCCAAGCTTGGTATCGTCGATGCCAAACGTGCCAGCATCATGGGCTGGTCCTATGGCGGTTATGCCGCCGCGCGCGGTGCACAGCGTGATGGCAACCTGTGGAAGTGCGCGGTGGCCGGGGCCGGCGTCTATGACATGGCGATGATGAACAGGTGGGACGCCAATAACCTGGGCAAGTTCAGCTCAGGCTTCCAGGCCACGTCGGACGATCCGGACGGGATTTCTTCGGCGCGCAACACCGGCGGGAAGTGGGCGCCGATCCTGATCGTGACGGCCAAGCGCGATGCGCGTATCCCGATGGAACAGGCCGAAGCGCTGGTTGGCAACCTCAAGAAATCGGGCAAGGTCGAAGGGACCGATTTCCGGTATATCGTCCAGCCGCAGGGCACGCACAACCTGCCCTATGATGATGTCCATATCCAGTGGATCGAAGAGGCACTGGCCTGGTTGACCCGGTTTAATCCCGCCTATGTCGCCAGCGATACGGACAAGGCACCCGCCCCGCTGACCTTCAAGTAAGGTACGCCGTTAGCCATTCCTTGGCACTTGGCTGCTACCCCTTGCCAGCGAAACGCGTTTGCGATCGTGGCAAGGGGGCCCAGGTGAGCGGTGAAGTACAAGCGGCAGAGCGGATCGGGGCGGCGCAGCGCGCAGTCCCATCCGACGCTGGTTGCCTGCCTGGCGTAAGGGTCGGCAACTGGGCCGGGCTGGATTCTCCCGAAATGCGGCAAGGTTGGGCTGCGCTGGCCGCGCGGGCTGCGGAACCCAATCCGTTCCATGAACACTGGTATCTTCTCCCGGCCTTGCGAGCGCTGGATGACGCCAGGCAGGTCCAGGTGCTGCGGGTTGAATCCGATGGCGCGATGATCGGCCTGCTGCCGCTGCAACAAGCGCGGCGCTACTATGGCAAACCGATCCCGCAGCTCCGCAACTGGGTGCACGGCAATTGCTTTCTTGGGAGTCCGCTGGTTGCAGCAGGTTTGGAACAGGCGTTTTGGCGGGCAGTCCTTGATTGGGCGGATCGCAACGCAGGCCCCGCCCTGTTCCTGCATCTGGCAGCCACGGCGCTGCACGGCCCGGTTTATGACGGGCTGCGCAATGTCCTGATCCAGCAAGACCGGCCCGCGGGCGTTGTTCACCGCGAAGAGCGGGCCATGCTGTCATCCCGCCTTTCGCCGCAAGCCTATTTTGAAGAAAGCCTGTCGGGCAAGAAACGCAAGGAGCTGCGCCGCCAGCTCGCACGCTTGTCCGAACTGGGTGAGGTACAATTTACCCGCAGCCGCAACGATGCCGGGCTGGACCGCTGGATCGAGGATTTCCTGGCGCTGGAGCATTCCGGGTGGAAGGGCACCGCCGGATCCGCACTGGCCTCTCACCAGGCGACCGCACAGCTGTTCCGCGATGCGCTGCATGGCGCCGCGGCGCAAGGCAAGCTGGAACGGTTGACCTTGACGCTTGAGGGCGCGCCGATCGCGATGCTCATCAACTTTCTGGTGCCGCCCGGCGCCTATTCCTACAAGACTGCGTTTGACGAGCGCTATGCCCGCTATTCTCCCGGCGTGCTGGTTCAGCGGGAGAACCTTGATCTGCTGGACGATGACCGCGTGGCATGGTGCGACAGCTGTGCTGCAGCTGACCATCCCATGATCGATCACATCTGGCGCGAGCGGCGCGCGGTCGGCCACCTTTCGATCGCAATCGGTGGGAAGCTACGCCGCAGTCTGTTTTCAGGACTGCTGAGGCTCGAGCTGCGCGGCCAGCCGCTGGGACTGGATCCCCGCTGAAGCGCTATTTCGCTTAGCCGCCCGAACGGCGAACAACGCCAAATCCGCCGCCGCGCGAGCCTGAGTCGTCCTGAGTCAGCCCTCCGCGCGAAGCGGCAGCGGATGCGGACGCGATCTTGGGCACGCTCGCCGGCCGTTCAAAGGCACGGGCCGCCGCGATATATTTGCCCGGTGCGCCGCCATAACCGAGCCGCACCCCATTCGCGGTCTGCAACGGACCATCCTTGGTCTTGCGGAACAGCGGCACCACTTCACGCCGGTTACCGGCCAGCATCTTGCCCAGCATGAAACCGCCCACAAATGGCATGAAGAAGCTCTGACCGCCGCTTGTCTGCGATATGCAGTTGCCCTGCCCCCAATCGGCTTCGCAATCATAGTTCGAGGCAAAGCGCGGCGCGGTCTGGGCCGCAACATCAACGGCATCCTTGCGCGCAGCGGCGCACTCTTCCTCACTCAGCCCGGAGTTGGCCTTGCATTCGAACTGGTTCTCAAAGGCCAGTACTTCCTGTTTCGGCCCCGCCTCTTCCGGCTGCTTCGGCGCAGGGTCGGCTCCGCAACCGGCCAGCAAGGCCGCCCCGCCCACGGCCCCGCTGAGCCCGATCATGCGCGACAGCACGATCCGGCCGGACCGCTTG
>JAFLDC010000247.1 GCA_017302775.1 Sphingomonadales bacterium | reverse complement strand
GCCGGGCCTGCTCCGGCACCAGGCTGAGCGGAGTCATGCCGGGCTGGGTATTGGTTTCCAGCACGAACAGCCCGTCGATCCCGCGTTCATCATCCCAGCGGAAATCGGTGCGGCTGCAGCCCTTGCAGCCCAGCAACTGATGGCATCGCAGGGCCAGATCGAGGCAGGCCTGGGTGATCTCGTCCGGGATTTCCGCCGGGCAGACATGCTCGGTCATCCCCTCGGTATATTTGGCGTCAAAATCATAGAACCCTGACTTCGGCTTAAGCTCGGTCACCATCAGGGCCTTGCCGCCCAGCACCGCGGTGGTCAGCTCGCGCCCGCGAATAAACGGTTCAGCCAGCAGGTGATCGAACTCCTGCCATGGCCCCTTGGCGTCGGGACTGATCGGGTTACCGTAGTTGCCCTCGGCGGTCACGATCGCCACACCCACCGAAGAGCCTTCATTGACCGGTTTGAGCACATAGGGCCGTTCGAGGGGATCGCGCTCATAGACCTCGTCCACCGACACGATCCGCCCGCCGGGCATGGGCACACCGTGCGGGACCAGCGCCTGCTTGGTCAGTTCCTTGTCGATCGCGATCACCGAGGTGACCATGCCGGAATGGGTATAGGTCAGCCCCATCAGATCCATCATGCCCTGGATCGAGCCATCTTCGCCGGGCGAGCCATGCAGCGCGTTGAACACCACGTCGGGCTTGGCCGCAGCCAGCTTGGCGGCGACATCGCGGTCCATGTCGATCCGCGTAACCTTGTGACCGCGCTCTTCCAGCGCCGCGGCCACACCCTCGCCGCTCATCAGCGAAACCGGCCGCTCGTTCGACCAACCGCCAAGCAGGACTGCAACGTGGAGTTTGGGGAGAGTCACTTGTTTCCTACCCGTTGTTCGTCTGGCGCGCCGGCAGAGGTGCCAACGCGCTGAATTTCCCATTCGAGCTCGACGCCCGATTGCACTTTGACCCGCCGCCGCACTTCGTCGCCCAGGGCTTCGATGTCGGCGCTGGTGGCGGTGCCAAGGTTGATCAGAAAGTTGGTGTGCTTTTCGCTGACCTGTGCACCGCCGGTCGTCAGCCCGCGGCAGCCGGCTTCATCGACCAGTTGCCAGGCCTTGTACCCCGGCGGATTCTTGAAGGTGCTGCCGCCGGTCTTGCTGCGCAGCGGCTGCGAAGCTTCGCGGCTGGCCGAAATCCGGTCCATTTCCGTCTGGATGTCCGCCGGATCGCCCGCCCGCCCCTTGAAACGGGCCGCAACCACAATCGCACCATCGGGCAGCTCGGAATGGCGGTAGGTATAATGCAGGTCCAGGACACCCAGCGTGTGCAGCGAACCATCGCGCAGCACCACATCGCAGTCGACCAGAATGTCTTTCACCTCGCCGCCGTAGGCCCCGCCGTTCATCCGCACGAAGCCGCCGACAGTGCCAGGAATCGAGCGGAGGAATTCAAGGCCGGCAATACCGTTGTCCCGCGCAGTCGAGGAAACGAGGATGCCGCTGGCACCCGCCCCGCAATCGAGTGTCAGGTCCGCGCTCTTGCTGACCTTGGCAAAGGTCTTGCCCAGCCGCACCACCACGCCGGGCACGCCGCCATCGCGGACGATCAGGTTGGACCCCAGCCCCAGCGCCATCACCGGTACGGCCGGATCAAGATCGCGCAGAAAACCTTGCAGGTCTGCCAGATCGCCTGGCTCGAACAGCCAATCGGCCGCGCCGCCGCTCTTGAACCAGACGAGTGGTGCCAGCGGGGCGTTGGCGGTTAGCTTGCCCGCGACCTTGGGCAGGGTGGCAGCGCTCATCCCCCGGTCCTCAGGAACTTGATCCGGGCCGCCAGTCCGCCGGCCCACTTGGTGATATCGCCCGCGCCCAGGCACACCACCATATCGCCCGCCTGCGCGGTTTCAGCCAGGGTCGCCGCAAGCGCGTCCGCACCGGAAACCGTATGCGCACTGCGATGGCCGCGCGCTTTGATCCCTTCGACCAAGGCGTCGGCATCGACCCCCTCGATCGGCGCTTCGCCGGCCGGATAGACCGGCGCAGCATAGACCACATCGGCATCGTTGAACGCGCCCTGAAAGTCTTCCATGTGATCGCGCAGCCGGGTGAAGCGGTGCGGCTGGACCACGGCGATAACCCGTCCGCTGCCAACGCCTTCGCGCGCCGCAGAAAGGACGGCACGGATTTCAACGGGGTGATGGCCGTAATCGTCGATCACGGTCACGCCATCCACTTCGCCCACCTTGGTGAAGCGGCGCTTGACCCCGCCGAACTTGGCGAAGCCGGTCTGGATGACTGCGTCGGCGCAGCCCATTTCCACCGCCACGCCCACTGCAGCCAGCGCGTTCTGGACGTTGTGCCGGCCCGGCATCGGCAGTTCGATCCCTTCGATCCGGCGGCTTTCGCCATCGCGCTGGCGGATCGTCACGTCGAACCGGTTGCCGCCGGGGATCGGGGTGACGTTCTCGCCGCGCACATCGGCCTGAGCGGAAAAGCCATAGGTTACCACCCGGCGATCACGGACCTTGGGGATGATCGCCTGCACTTCGGGATGATCGATGCACAGCACCGCGCAGCCATAGAACGGCACATTCTCGATGAATTCGACGAAGGCGTCCTTGATCGCGTCAAAATTGCCGTAATGCTCCAAATGCTCGGGATCGATGTTGGTGACGACCGCGATGGTCCCGTCGAGCCGCAGGAACGAGCCATCACTCTCGTCTGCTTCCACCACCATCCAATCGCTTTCACCCAGCCGGGCGTTGGAACCGTAGGAATTGATGATCCCGCCGTTGATCACCGTCGGATCGACCCCGCCCGCGTCCAGCAGCGCGGCAACCAGCGAGGTGGTGGTGGTCTTGCCGTGGGTGCCCGCCACCGCGACCGTGCGCTTGAGCCGCATCAGTTCGGCCAGCATTTCAGCGCGGCGTACCACCGGAACGCGGTTTTCCAGCGCTGCGACAACCTCCGGATTTTCGCGGCGTACCGCAGTGGATGTAACCACCACGGCAGCATCGCCAAGGTTTTCGGCGGCGTGGCCGATCATGACCTTGATCCCGCGCGCACGCAGCCCTTCAACCACATAGCCTTCGGCAATATCACTGCCCTGAACCGAATAGCCCAGGTTATGCATCACCTCGGCAATGCCGGACATGCCGATCCCGCCGATCCCGACGAAATGAATCGTGCCGATATCGGTGCCGACCCCCTTCATGCCCGTGCTCCCTGGGTGGAAGCCGCCGGCTCGGCGCCGTCAGCCACGCGGATCACGTCCATCATCGCGGCCCCGCCAAAACCCTCGACCAGATCGGCGAGATCGCCAACCGCATCAGGATAGCCGCAATTCCATGCCGCATGGGCAGCTGTGGCCAGGGTTTGCGGGTTCATCGCGATCGCCTGAATCTGCTTGGCAAGTTCAGTGGCGGTAAACTGTTCCTGTCGGATCATGCGCGCCCCACCGGCAGCGCAGATCTCTTCCGTGTTGAAAGCCTGGTGGTCATCCGTGGCAATCGGCAGCGGGACCAGGATCGCCGGACGGCCGACTGCCGTCAGTTCCGCCACGGTTGAGGCTCCGGCCCGGCCGATGAACAAATGCGCATCGGCCAGTCGCTCGGCCATGTTCTCGAAATAGGTGGCAAGCTCGGCCGGGATATCATGCGCCGCATAGCGCTGCCGCACGGCCTCGATATCCTCCGGCCGGCATTGCTGCGTCACCTGCAACCGATTGCGCAGTGCGGTTGGCAGCATCGCCAGCCCATCGGGCACAACCTGGCTCAAAATGCCGGCACCCTGACTGCCGCCCGTCACCAGCACCCGCAGCAAGCCATCGTGGCTAAAGGCGGGAAAGGGCTGTTCGCGCAGGGCCAGCACTTCGGCCCGGACCGGGTTGCCAACCAGGTGAACCTTGTCGGCATGTTTCGGTTTCAACCGTTCCACCTGGCGATAGGAGGTGGCGATGGCATTGACACGGCCCGCCAAAAAGCGGTTGACCCGCCCCAGCACCGCATTCTGCTCATGAATGATGCTGGGCACGCCAGCACCGGTCGCCGCCCATAAAGCGGGAAACGCCGGATAGCCGCCAAAACCGACTACCGCACTGGGCTGAAAGCTTTCGAACAGGCGCAGCGCCATGCGCTTGCCTTCCATGATCGCCTCCAGCCCTTGCGGCCAGTGCAGCGGGTTCTTGCCCAGCCGCCCGGCGGGCAGCACATGGGCCACCAGCGAATGTGGCTTGCCTGGCAGGCGGCTGCCGCGTTCGTCGGTAATCAGGGCGACATGGTGCCCGCGACGTTCCAGCTCTACCGCCAGGGCAAAGGCCGGGATCAGGTGCCCGCCCGTACCACCGGCTGCCAGAACATAGTGCCGGGAAACTCCGCTCATGATTTGAAGCCCATGCTGGAAAGACTGAAACGTTCGCGCTTGATAAAGGGATTGCGCCGCGTGATCGATAGCAGAAATCCGATCCCCAGGCACAGGGCGATGGTGGATGACCCGCCATAGGAAATCAGCGGCAGCGTCATGCCCTTTGACGGGAACAGTTGCAGGTTCACCAGGATATTGATGAAGGCCTGCCCGCCGATCTGTGCGACCAGCCCGGCCGCGGCCAGTGTGGTGAACAGGTCTTCTTCATCCAGCAGGCGGACCAGCACTCTGAGCACCAGCGCCAGGTACAGCACGATGATTACCGCGCAGGCGATCAGGCCGAATTCTTCCCCGATCACGCTGAAGATATAGTCGGTATGTGCCTCGGGCAGGCCCAGCTTGCGGGTGCCCAGCCACAGCCCGGAGCCTGTCCAGCCGCCAGCCAGCAGGGTGCGCTGGGCCAGATCGACCTGGTCAAACGCGGTCCCGCCGCCCAGGAAGCTGTCAATCCGGTGGCGGGCGTTGTCATAGAACATATAGGCCAGCACCACGAAACCCAGACCGGCCCCGCCAGCCAGCCCGATCCGCTTGAGCGAGATGCCGCTCATCAGCACCATCACGAACCACACCCCGATAAACAGG
>JAFLDC010000246.1 GCA_017302775.1 Sphingomonadales bacterium | reverse complement strand
CGATTTTTAGGGGCAAGCTCAAAGTGATTCGCTCAGAGCTTCCCTAGAAGTCGAATTCACGGTTCGGACCTTGGGCCACATCGCCCCAGATCCTGTTGGGTAGCTCATGACGACTGAAGAAAACCAAGTGGTACAGCGGCCGATTTCCTTCGTCGCGCACCAGCGGCATGCGTCGGCTGATCGAAAATCCAAGGCCGCGCACCAGATCGCACCAGTAGTCAAAGAACGCCTCGTCTGCATCACCACGTACAAATGCAATCGGGTCGATATGATCCCGCCATCCAGGTGCTGCCGCATCGAAGCGCGCCCGCTCCGAGTTGTATTCCATCAGCACGTTTCGCCGCAGATCCATGGTGCTGAAATGAACCGCAAAATCAACAAACTTCAGCCGTGCCAGTTTCTCGATCACGCTGAACGACAGGTACTGGAGGTTGTAGGGATCGAGGTACGCAAGGCACAGAGCGCCCTTCGGAATCATTCCAAACACTTGATCCACCGTGGACTCGGCTGCCCCCAGCAAAGCTGTGGCCGGCGCACCCATTGCCTGCAACCGCTCCGCGCAGGCCGATGCTCGTGACGCGTCCAGGTCACCAACGAAACATGATGTGAAGGCCACTTTGTCGCGCAGCGAGTGCTGCCATGCGACCTGTGCGCCACCAGGACGGGTCATCGTTTCGCCTTTGACCTGAATGCGTCCAGGCCCACAGAACAGATCGACATAGACGCGCTGCTTGAACTTCTCGCGCGCTCTCCGTGTGCCTTCCACATACTTGGCCAGGAAGGTGTGCTTCATCTCTGGAACCCACCTGCCAACACCCTCGCCGGCCCGCCCGAATTCCACCGGCAGATGGGGCAAAGGGTCATCGTTGTGCGCGAGGGAAAAACTCACTGCCCACCTCTTTGCGGAGTGCGGAATAGAGCGCCCTGCCGGTTTCGTTCGATCCAATCCGTATCCCGCATGTATCGCGCAAGCCGCCGAACCGCCCCATCCTCCGATCGAATGACGATGTCCTTCTCACCGGACAACCGCTCAAGCGCGTCCTTGTACATGAGCGAGGTGCCCGGGGACGTATTGCAGGTCGAGGCATAAAGCTCGCCGATCTGCACCGGCTGTCCTCGCCCAAAAATATTCTCCGCGAGGTGCTGGGGCAACACATCGGCAGACAGGCTCTGCGCCACATCGTCGAACACGAATCCCCCTTCGAACTCCTGGCGGAACCCCATCATGTGGGTCGCAAGCATGTCAAGGCCCGCACCACCGTAGTGGATGGAATGGTTCTGGTGCTCCCAGTGCACCTGCTTCATCACATCCTGCGCACGCGGATGCCGCGAAAGATGGACAAGCCAGTACTCGCCTTGACCGCTCCCTTCTCCACGAATGAAGAACGGCGTGAAGTACTCAGCTCCACAATCTTTCACCAAGGCATGGTACAGAGCGGCTTGAATGAAGCGCCGCCAATCCGTCGAGTTCTCTTCCTTGATTTGCTCGATCGTTTTACCTCCCAACGCCGCACGGATGTCAATGGCCAGCTTTCCAGAAACCTTGTCCGTGAACTCATCGTTGGTGTAGGTGGCAAAAGCCGAGACATGGAACGTCAGGACCACCTCGCTCTTCGGTGATTCAGCAAATATCTTTTGAATCAGCGGCGCCGGCACATCGCTGTAACCATACTGATCCAGAAAGAAAAGCGCCGTGTGTGCTCGGGGGGTGTGAGCCTCAATCAACCGAAACACGGCTGGCGACGCCGAGACAAAGTCGTCATGAATGACGTGAATGGATTGGCCAACTTGTGCACCGTATCCTCTGTCATGCAAGACTTGCTTCAGGTGCGACAGTGCCTGAGCATCCTTGTCGATGAAGATGTACCGCACATCCAGATCGATGGGTTTCGTTCTCTGGGCGTTGACGCGGAGACTGGCCTCCCGGACGGCATCCAGCATACGCAGCGGCGAGCCAAGGATTTCCGTACCCAGCCCTTTGAGCGTGTAGAGACCGCCCCCGCAAAATCCATCAACCAACGTGATGCGGAGTCGCTCACGCCCGCGGGCATTGAGCGTTCGCTGCTCGAAGTACCGAATCAGGTAGCCAACCAGCACCTCATGCTTCGTCACACTGTGCGGATCGATCTCTGCCGGTCCGTTCCTCCAATCGTAGTGACTCTTTGCCAAGTGCAAGCCTTTCTGCGGTACTGAAGTCGATCGACACTACACCGTGTTTCCCGTGCTCGGAAACTGATCCCAATGCCGGCCGCCCAAAGAGCGGCCAGCCTTGCCTTTCCCGACAGCGGCGAGTTTGATCTCTGAACCATCACGCCTGACGATGTGAATCGGGGTCCGGCCCGTCACGGCGTCGGCGGCTTGCTCGATGGGCGCCCAGTGGCCCCATTGCTTGAAATGGAAGGCGACGCCGGCCGCATTGCATTGTTTGCGCAGATCTTCAGGCCATTGCGGATCCATGGGACGCGACCCTGGCCCCGACTCGCCGCCAGCGATAACCCAATCCACACGCGTGCCGCCCTCCCGTGCCTTCAACCACTGGCGCAAATCCAGGGGCCCGAGCAGAGGCTCACAGGACAGGAACCGGACTGCCGGCGTCTCGAACTCCAGAAGGTACTTCAGCCGTTTGCCTGCGGCATCCTGGTTTTCGACGGTCGCACCAAGCCAAACGTTGGAAGGCAGTTCATAGCCCTTTGGCAGTTGCTTGCGCACCAGGTGGATTCGCTTAGTCAGGAGCAGCCAATCAAGATGGGGCGTTGCCGCGATAAGGTCCAGAAGGCGAAGCCGATGCGGAACCAGATCCTTGCGGTTCTCGAATACATCCGCCATGGACGCACAAAACACGCGCCGTCTGGTCTTGCTCTCCCTGGCCTCCCGGTCCCACTTCAGGGGCTCCTTCCAATGGGCATCGCCGAAAAAGCGTCGCTCAGACTTTGCGCCCCAAACGTCTTCCCCCAGGCGCTTCGCCCAGGTTTCGGCATAGCAATGGTCACACGCATCGGACACGCGCACGCAACCCCACCATGGATTGAAGGTGTGGTGCGTCCACTCGATACGGGTGTCTTTTCCCATTGTTCACTCTCTTAATGCATCGTAACAATGCACTGGTTTTTTGTACAGCAGCGACATGCAGACATGGGAAGGCACCGAATTCGGAAATCGCCGCATCAAGCCCTCGCCCTCTCACATGACGTCGATGTGTTGATGGATTCTGTCCAGCAGCACCTCGAAGTCAGGCTGCCCCTGGTAGTACAGCGCGGCTGTCTTGCGATATTCCTGCGCGAATCGCTGACGCTGATCGGCGTCGGCCAGCAAAAAAGCAGGATTGCGGGCAATGGCTTGGTCATCGCCGGTTCGGAACCGCTGCGCCTTGCGCTCCTGGTAGGCCGGCGTCCTCATGAAGGCCTGGACCTCATCCAACTCCAGTAGGCAGTACACGTCGTAGTAATGCCTCAGGAAGTTGCCTGGGAACGCCTGGGCTTCATCGAGTCGGCGGTACTTGGTGGAGATCGTCTGCAGTTTCTCGACGAAGGTGTGCGTGGGCGCATAGCACGGCACGGCCACCGCGCGGTTGTCCCCCGCCGCGACCCCGCGCTCCATGGCTACATCCAGCGCCCACGACGAGATCGTGACGGGCCGGTTCGGGGCGGTGTCATCGAATCCGAGTTCCAGCAGGATGCCGTCCTTGACGCCAGCAAGCGCCGGGACACGCGGTGCGTAGATCATGCGGATGCCTGCGCTGCGCATCTTGTCGTCGTCGAACTGCATGTCGCGCTCAACACTGTCGATGCCCGGAATTCGAATCCTTGCTGCCAGCGCGTCGTAGTACGCCCGCCGTGATTCGACATGCGCCGGCTTGTCCTGGTTGCGCCCCGTCTTCACGTCCATGCCAGCGGGAGGTTCAATGCGGATGTCGATGTCTTCGGAGAAGCGGTGGATGACACCGAACCCCTTCGACAAGGACGTACCGCCCTTCAACTCGAACTGAAAGCCCTGCGCCTGAAGGCCCCACAGGCAATGCATGATCCAGTAGTCCTTCTCGACCAGCACGGGATCGACGCCGCGCTCGTCTGCAACCACCGACAGCAACTGATCGAAGTCTCGTCGTTCGTGTAGGAACTCAGCCATCCACCCACTCCCGCAGACGCTTGCGCGTGGCCACGCTGCCAAAGCTGTCAGCCGCGCGTTGCAGACGGGCGGGATCAAATGAAGGCAGTTTGCTGCGCGCCTGCCGCAAGACCGCATCACGGTCCTCAGCCAGTTCGTCCAGGTTGTTCAGCAGATCCACGTACAGGAACTCCGGCGTCAGCTTCCTGGGAAAGCGCGGCTTCATCCTGAAGTCGAACTGCCGATTGCCGAGCTTGAAGACGCCGTGGCGCTTGTGGTTGTAGACCAGCGTGCGGTTGTAGAGCTGGGTCGTACCCAGACCCACGGCGTTGTAAGCCGAGGGAGAGAACACCAGGAAATCTTTGTCGCGCAGGAACCCGCCCACCACTTGCTCATCGGCCGGCGGCAGTGGACCAAAGCTGGACTGCTTCGGAGCGTGGTACAGACCTTGGGCCAGCTTCTTCAGCTTTCCGGTAGCCACCAGTTCACGCAGATGCCGATCCACTGCCGTGGACAAGCCTGCAAGATCCTCCCTCCGGTAAACGCGCCCGGCTTGCAACTCGCCAGCAAGGTGTGCAGCCCCGCCTCGCAAGGAGACAACAGGAGATTGAGCAACGGCAGGCATGGCTAGTTTCTCATTGAAATTTCATGCATTTTACCGCTTTTCCACGCTCCACAGACATCGGGGGCAGCCCAGGCGCAGCTCGGACACCTATGCCACCGTGATTCGGCCATCGATCCAGACGCTTACCGGTTGACTTCGGATCGCCAGCGCCACAGATCTTGTGGCATTGCAGCCATACTGGAAATTCCCCTGCTTGCATTGCGTAAGCCCTCCCGGCCCAGCCGGGCGTCGCAGTCGTCACCTGCCTGAGAAAGGACAACCGCCCTTTCGCTTCAT
>JAFLDC010000245.1 GCA_017302775.1 Sphingomonadales bacterium | reverse complement strand
GCGATCGACGTGTCGCCCCCGCGTGTCACGGTGAAGGTTACCGTCGTGATCCCGGTATTGCCTTCGGCCTGACTGACGTCATTAATGCTAAGCTCGGCAACCGGTGCAGCATCATCATTAGTAATCGTGCCCTGCCCTTGGGCGTCCGCAAAGGTAACCCCGCCGGTCGGATTGCTGAGGTTGATGGCGAAGTTCTCATTGCCCTCAAAGGCGGTATCACCAGCTACCGTTACCGTCACAGTGGCACTGTTTGCCCCGTCAGCGAAGTTCACCGTGCCGGATTGCGGGAAGACGGTGAAATCGGCATTGTCTGTCGTGCCGTGAGCCAGATTCCAGTCCGCGCTCACCGCTCCCGCTGTGCCCCCGCTACGAGTGACGGTGAAGGTGTAGGTCGTGGTACCCGAATTGCCCTCCGTCATCGTGACGTCGTCGATTGAAAGGCTGCCAGCCGAGGGGACCGCAGCATGTGGAGTGATCGAAAAATTGTCGATCCCCAGCCCATCATCCGATCCGCTGGCGTCGGTATCCGTCCACCGAATCCAGAACGTTTGCCCACTGGCAATCGCCGTTGCCAGTATCAGGTTGAACGAAATCGCCGCCTGGTTAGCGGCCAGGTTACCGTTCAACAGGCCGACGGTGCCTGTTGTCGTCGGTGCTGTGAAATTCAGCTGCGACACGGTGGTCCAGGTTCCGCTGGTCAGGCTGGTGGCGTCAAAGCTAATCTGAAACACCAGGCTGTCTGCCCGGCCGAGCGTGCCCAGTCGCCATTGTTCCCCAACATAGGAAATATCGAGCGACCCGATGTCCGATCCAGTATTATTGGTGAACTGCGCACCGATTGTCGGCACGTTAGAACCACTGCGCAGCCCGCCCAGCGCCCGCTCGCTGCTGCCAGAGGCACCGAAGCTGTAAGTGTCGCCGGCGTTACCGCTGCCCGTACCGGCCGTGTAGAGCGTATTGCCTGGCGACGTGGTTGAGGTTTCATCGAAATACCAGCCGGTCGGCATGGTTGACGAGGTTGAGGTGCTGGCCAGAGTGTCGAAATCCTGGGTCGCGGCGGAATCGAGGGCAGTCAGCGAAATCGCCCCACTGCCGGTCATGATTGCATCAGGGGTGGGAACCGATGAGGCGTCAGGCGCGGTCTGCGTATCGCCTTGGGCAGTTACGGTTATCGGCGCGGCGTAGCCAAAAATCGACCCGCCAGTGCTGGCGCCAATCACGGCATCGACCGACTGCGACGAGAAGTCCGGCCGCTCTTCCAGCAGCGCCGAACGGAACCCGGCTCGCCAGCCTTGAAGGCCCCCGCTTTCGAACAGATCGTTGTCGCCCGAGCCAAACCCGTCAATCGCAAACCCGCGTCCCGTTTCGATTCCATCCATTGCCATCATCTGTTCCTTCTCAAACCACTGCGCCGGGTCGTTGCCAACCAGCGGCAGCGGTGCGCTGACGCATCAAGTCGTTACCATATCTGGGTTACGCACGTGCCGGTATGGAATCGCAGTGCACAGTCCCAACTATTAAAATGCAAGGGCTATCGGCTAGTTATGTCATTTCAAAGACGCCCCGAGCCGCAGATGTGGAAAAGCCTGCGACTTCATGGAAGACAGATAATCTTACAATCATCCGTCAATGCCACGACACCCGCCTGGGCCCGCCACTGGCCCAGTGCGGAAATCGACCACGATTGCTTTTGACAGGCAATTGCCAAGATTGGCCAATATGTCAGAACCAGACCAACACTCTGCCGCCTCAAAGGCGTTTCACGTCCCGGCTGTGCCCCTGCACCTATTCCATCGATCCCAAATCAAAACGGCGGATCATGTCGGAGGAAGGAGCAATGCGAAAGAGGCTTGAAACTCTGGCTCAAGCATCGCGGCTGAGGTGCTGCGACAGTCACCGCTGTGCATATTGAATCATGACTGCCTGTGGCTCAGGTAAACGGCGTCAACAACCTGATCCGTTCGCGCTCATAGGCTGCTGTGTCCAACGTCCCGGCCTCAAACTGCGCTTTCAATTTTTGCAATTCCAGCTTGAGCTGTTCTTTGGATAATGGCTGTGCCGGGAGCGGCGGGCAGCTTTCGCGGATCGCAGATCCATTTTCAAAGTGGCGATTTCCAGCTTCAACGCGCGTTCGCTCGCCTTCAACCGCTGCTTCACATCGGCAACCTCGCGCTTGCGGCGCGCGACATCCTGCGACAAGCGGGCATTGTCTGCCGCCGCCGACCGCCGTGCTGCGGCCCGGTATTTCGCGCCGAACAAGGCGCCGCCCAATCCGCGGCCCTGCAGGGCGTTGGCTGCCCGGCGCTCCGCTGCATCGAGCGCAATATTCGCCTGGACGTCCGCCAGTTCAGAGAGTTGATTGCGGATTGCCAGAATGCGCAATTCAGCCGCAGCAATCTTCGCCTCGATCCGTTCGACCTCGGCGAAAGACATCCCTCAATAAACCCGCTTCTTTGGCTTGATATAGTCCACGTCGTCAGTCAGCGTGAATTCGTGCACCGGGCGGTAATCGAGCTTGACCGATCCGCCCTTGCCGCCCCAGCCGTCAAACCAGCTGGCGGTGTGCTTCATCCATTCGCCGTCGTTACGATCGGGGAAGTCCTCGTGCGCGTGAGCGCCGCGTGATTCCTTGCGGTTATGTGCACCGTGCAGCGTGACACTGGCCTGGCTGATCAGGTTATCGAGTTCAAGTGTTTCGATCAGATCCGAATTCCAGATCAGCGAACGATCCGTGACCCCCACGTCCTGCATCCGTTCATAGGTCTTGGCGAGCTTGACCTTGCCTTCCGCCATCAGTTCATCGTTGCGGAATACCGCCGCATGCGTGGACATCGTCCGCTGCATCTCGGCCCGAATTTCCGCTGTCGGTGAGCCGCCGGCAGCATGGCGGAAATGATCGAGCCGGGTCAGCGCCAACTCGGCACTGTCCTTTGGCAGTTCGGCGTGAGCCGACTGTGGTTTGATCAGTTCCTTCAACCGGTGTCCGGCGGCGCGGCCGAAAACCACCAGGTCGATCAGCGAGTTTGACCCAAGCCGGTTGGCGCCGTGCACCGAAACGCAGGCAGCCTCACCCACCGCAAACAGCCCTGGAACCACTGTTTCAGGATTGCCATCAACCCCGATCGTCATCACTTCACCGTGATAGTTGGTTGGAATCCCGCCCATGTTATAGTGCACGGTGGGAACTACCGGCAGCGGCTGACGGGTCAGATCGACCCCGGCAAAGATCTTGCCGCTTTCTGTGATCCCCGGCAGGCGCTGCGCCAATACGTCCGGCGCGATGTGATCGAGATGAAGGTAGATATGATCCTTGTTTGGACCAACGCCGCGCCCTTCACGGATTTCCAACGCCATTGATCGGCTAACCACGTCGCGGCTGGCGAGATCCTTCGCCGACGGGGCGTAGCGCTCCATGAAACGCTCCCCTTCCGAGTTGGTCAGATAGCCACCCTCGCCGCGCGCGCCTTCGGTGATCAGCACCCCGGCGCCGTAAATGCCCGTCGGATGGAACTGGACGAATTCCATGTCCTGCAGCGGCAGGCCCGCGCGCAGCACCATGCCGCCGCCGTC
>JAFLDC010000244.1 GCA_017302775.1 Sphingomonadales bacterium | reverse complement strand
CAGGTAGCGGCGCGCCACCAGCCCGCCCATGCTGTGTCCGACCAGCAGCAGCCGGTCGCTGCCGGTCTGCGCCAGCACGGCGTCGATGCGCCGCGCGACATTCCATTGACTGGCCACACGATCATCCCGCACGCAATCTACACATCGCTGCGCGAGCTGGGAGAACACAATTTTGGCTTCATCGATCGTTATCGTGGCGAGATCATCTACCGCGACGGGCACATCGAATCCGACGACAATCTGGTTGCCTACACCCGATCGAAGATAACGATCTACGACCCGAATTCCGTCAACGCCCAGGTATTGCGATCGGTCCGGTCCGCAAAGGTGCATCTAAACCAGCAAGGCATTGCCAACCCAACAGACGCCCAGTTGGCAAAACAAGCCTACCTTGATGTTATCCGCCTGCGTGAATCCAGTGCGCAGGCGAGCCAGAACCCTGTTCTCAGGGACGCGGAATACCTGCTGCGGGGATTTGCGGGGGCAAGCCTGATCCGGCAATTCGATGCGGCGACCTTGGTCAATGATGAGGATGCCTGGAATAATCTGGCCAATATGGGCGGCATCATATCCACGGCAATCTACAACTCGGTAAAATCCTTCAGAATATGGCGAGGACAAGACACGAACAGTTCGCAATTTCCTGCCAGCGAACCCGGGGGATATTGGGCGAACGCCTATGGCTGGATGCATGGACTAGCCGGCACGCCGCTGGAAGAAACTATCCGCGATTTCGGCTTTGGAGAGCCATCAAAAAGTGTCACCGGCACTCCATATTTGACGGAACCTCACGGCGATCTGTTGCGCCGTTTCCCCCCTGCCTTAACGGATCTGACGGCACAGAATGAAGTTGAGTTCTTTCCGTCATTCTATGTCATTGACGTTCCCGATGAATCGCGCGCGATGCTGCGCTTGAAGCCTGGCGCATTTCATGCCTTCTCCATCGAATGCAATTCATTCTATGAAATTGCACTTTGGGGCGCGGAATTCACGTCGCAGCCATTGAATTTCACTTTGGATGTGGACGGAAATCTCGTTTTGAACAACGAGCTGGAGTTTGCACCCTATTTGGATTTCATACCGCCGGTCAAAAACCTTCGAATCCGATTTGACCGGCCAATCGTCGGCGAATGCTATATCACCATATATTTCCGCGGCGTTGGACGAGCGATGCTGCTTTACGACGCGTACGGTGCCTAGCATACGCCGCCGTCACCAGACATCGCCGCGCCGTTGCCTTCCGCCGCTTGTCATATCACTTTCGTCGTGATTTAATCGTTCAGTTAAAGACAAAGACCGCAGAGAGTCGAACCAAACGGAGAGAGGCCATGCCCGCTTACGATCTGATCATCCGCAACGGCACGATTGTCGATGGGACGGGCGCGCAGCGCAGAATTGGCGATGTTGCGGTCAAGGACGGGATCATTGCCGCAGTAGGTGCGGTACAAGGCGATGCCGCCCGGGAAATCGACGCCAGCGGGCGGATTGTCGCGCCCGGCTGGGTTGATGTGCATACCCACTACGACGGTCAGGCCACCTGGGATCAGGAAATGGCACCATCCAGTTGGCATGGGGTTACTACCGTGATCATGGGCAACTGCGGCGTCGGCTTTGCGCCCGCCGCACCGGATCGTCACGAATGGCTGATCCGTCTGATGGAAGGCGTGGAAGACATTCCAGGCACTGCGCTGGCAGAGGGGATGAAGTGGAATTGGGAAACCTTCCCCGAATACCTCGATGCGCTGGAAGAATTGCCGCGCACCGTCGATGTCGGAACCCATGTGCCGCACGGAGCAGTTCGTGCCTATGTACTTGGTGACCGTGAGCGCCCCGGCGCCGTCCCTACGGACGAGGATATTCGCAAGATGTCCGCGATTGTTGAGGAAGGCGTAAGAGCCGGCGCGCTGGGGTTCTCAACCAGCCGCACCGTACTGCATCGCGACATTGACGGCGAAGTGGTTCCTGGCACCACTGCAACCAAGGAAGAACTGATAGAAATCGGTCGGGCTATGGGCCGCGCCGGGCACGGCGTGTTCGAAATGGCGAGCGACATGCGACGGGAATGGGACGAATTCGGTTGGATGGGCGCGCTCAGCCGCGAGACCGGACTGCCTTGCACCTATGCCGCGCTGCAATCCATCGCCAAGGAAATGCCGCTGGATGAACAGATTGCGGCAATGCGCGCCGAAAATGACAATGGCGCCAATA
This sequence comes from Sphingomonadales bacterium, assembly GCA_017302775.1. Next base: position 2,821 of record JAFLDC010000244.1, on the reverse strand, counting down.
TCGTCGCGCAGATCGCCTTGCGTGGAAATGGTATCATCATGGCGTGGCAGGGCACGGTACATCCGTTCCGGTTCCGGCCGAGCTATGTCGCGATCATGGATCTGCCGTGGGAAGAACAGCGCACCAAGCTGCTTGATCCTGCCTTCAAAGCCCAGCTGTTGGCCGAGCAAAGCGATCTCAGCGAAGTCAACCAAGACATCATCGGGCTGATCATGGTGGTCTGTGGCGGCTGGACGATGCAGTTCGAAATGGATCCTGACTTCAACTACGAACCACAAGCTGATGAAAGCATCGCTGCGCGCGCCGCGGCCGCAGGAGTTTCCGGCGACGAATATGCCTATGATCTGCTGTGCCGTGACGAGGGCAAAGGGTTCATATACCTGCCGATCCTCAACTATGCCGATGGCAACCTCGATTTTCTGGAACCGCTTCAGGCGAGTGACGATACGGTCAATTCGTTGTCCGATGGCGGGGCTCACTGCGGCACCATCTGTGATGCCGCCAGCCCAACCTTCATGCTCCAGCATTGGGTGCGGGATCGCAAACGCGGCGACAGGATCAGTCTTGAAGTGGCGATCAAGCGACAATGTTACGATACGGCACGGCTCTATGGCCTCAATGATCGCGGACTCCTCTCCCCCGGCTATCTGGCGGATATCAATGTGATCGATCTCGATGCTGTCAAACTGGGCAAGCCGTGGCTGGCCTTTGACCTGCCCGCAGGAGGTAAACGCCTGCTGCAGAAAGCCGAAGGTTATGACTATACTATCAAGGGCGGGATCGTGACCTTCGAACGCGGACAGTGGACGGGAGCCACGCCGGGCGGGCTGATCCGGGGACCGCAAAACGCCGGCATGCGCGAAGCTGCCGAATAACCGTTGCCCCGGACCGCACAAGGAGCGCAATCCCGTGACCATCAATACCGTCCGCATTGGTTCGCCCGCGAACCTTGACACCCTGTCGCCCACAGCAATGCCAGACCCTGGCCAGCCCGGCCCAGGCGAAATCCGGGTAAGGCTTCAGGCCAGCTCGCTCAATTATCACGATTTCGCAGTGGTTTGCGGAATGATCCCGGCTGCGGACGGGCGCATTCCAATGTCGGACGGGGCCGGTCTGATCGAAGCCGTTGGTGATGGCGTAACGCAATTCAAAGCTGGCGATCTGGTTACCTCGGTATTCTTTCCGGACTGGACGGATGGCGCACCCCCCACCAGCGCATTTTCCCGCGTCCCGGGCGACGGGATCGACGGTTACGCGCGCGAGGTTGTCGTTACGCCGGACCACTGGTTTACTCCGGTCCCTGCCGGATATAGCGCAGCAGAAGCCGCCACTTTGACCTGCGCGGGCCTTACTGCCTGGCGAGCCCTGTTTGTGGATGGCAAGGTCAAGCCCGGATCAACCGTTCTGGTTCAGGGCAGCGGAGGCGTGTCGATCTTTGCACTTCAGTTTGCCAAGGCTGCCGGTGCGCGCGTCATTGCCACCTCGTCGTCCGACGCCAAGCTGGAACGGCTCAAGGCTCTGGGTGCCGATGAACTGATCAACTACAAGGAAAACCCGGCCTGGGGGATCAAAGCCATGGAATTGACCGATGGCGCTGGCGTCGATTGCGTGGTCGAGATTGGGGGGTCGGGTACGCTTGATCAGTCGATGCTGGCCACCCGCGTTGGCGGTCACGTCGCGCTCATCGGCGTGCTGGCAGGCTTCGCAGGGCCGGTCCAAACCGCATTGCTGATGGCCAAGAATCTCCGCGTTCAGGGTTTGACGGTGGGCAGCCGCACGCAGCAACTGGCTATGATCAAGGGAATCGAAGCGAACGGCATCAAGCCGATCATCTCCGATCACTTTCCACTTCCCCAGCTTGCCGATGCGTTCCGCCGTCAGGCCGCAAACGCACATTTCGGCAAGATCGTCGTTGATATCTGAGCGCAGATCTCCGGTCAGCGCGGCGGGACTTCCAACCCTGACCACTGCGCCAGAAACGACAGCACGTCAGCGTTTTCGGCGACGACCTTGTCAGTCGGTTTGCCTGCGCCGTGCCCCGCCCGGGTTTCGATCCGGATCAGATGCGGTTTACCCCCTGGATTGGCCGCTTGCAGCGCAGCCGTATATTTGAAGCTATGCCCCGGCACCACACGATCGTCGGTGTCCGCAGTGGTCACCAGCATAGCCGGATAGGCCACCCCGGTGCGGATATTGTGATAGGGTGAGTAGCCCAGCAGGTTCCTGAAATCGGCTTCCCTGTTCGGATAGCCATAATCGTCGACCCAATAGCGCCCCGCCGTGAAGCGGTCGAAACGCAACATGTCCATCACGCCGACCGCAGCGTGCCCTGCCGCGAAAAGATCGGGCCGCTGGTTGACCACCGCACCGATCAGCAGGCCGCCATTTGACCGGCCTTCAATGGCCAGCTTGTCCCGCGTCGTTATGCCCTGGGCGATCAGATATTCGCCCGCCGCGATGAAATCATCAAAGACATTCTGTTTGTTCAGCAACCGCCCGCCATCGTGCCATGCCTTTCCATATTCGCTGCCCCCGCGAATATTGGCGAGCACATAGACGCCACCCGACTGGATCCACGCCATCTTGCGCGGGTCGAACCCCGGCAACTGGGGCAGGTTGAAGCCGCCATAGGCGTACAGCAACGTCGGCGCACCTTTTGCCAGATCGAGATCCTTCTTGCGCACCACGAACATCGGCACCCTCGTGCCGTCCCTGGATGTGTAGAAACGCTGTTCGATACTGATGTCCGCCGGAACAAAGCTCAGCTTCGGCTGCGCGAAAACGCTGCTCTTGCCCGTGGTCGAATCAAATCGATAAATCG
>JAFLDC010000243.1 GCA_017302775.1 Sphingomonadales bacterium | reverse complement strand
GGCCGCTGTTTCAATCGTCAATCCCATCGTCTCACGCGTCTTTGCACGGCGGCCCGCGTCAGCAAGCCCGGCGAATCCGCAAAAACAGCAGGAAGTCGGGCTGAAAAGCCCCCCGGCGAAGTCGCGCGGAACATATTTTCGCCCTTCCGCGCTGTCAAGGATGGCGGCCCATATATATCCATTTGAAACATATAGGCTTTTTGTTTTTTGACGAAGGTCGCAGAGCGTTATGCACAGAACCGGCGCATCAGCCGGCCTCCAGAACGCGCTCTGCCTGCTCCAGATCGACGGAAACGAGCTGCGAAACGCCCTTTTCCGCCATGGTCACGCCGAACAGGCGATTCATGCGCGCCATGGTGATGGGATTGTGGGTGATGACCACAAACCGTGTCTCGGTGCGCTTCGCCATATCGTCCAGCAGATCGCAATACCGCTCCACGTTGGCGTCATCGAGCGGGGCATCAACTTCGTCCAGCACACAGATCGGCGAGGGATTGGTCAGGAACACGGCGAAGATCAGTGCTGTCGCCGTCAACGCCTGCTCGCCGCCCGAGAGCAGCGTCATGGTCTGCGGCTTCTTGCCCGGCGGCTTGGCGACGATCTCAAGCCCGGCTTCCAGCGGATCATCCGATTCGATCAGCTGCAACTCCGCCGTGCCGCCGCCGAACAGGGTCGTGAACAGGGTCTGGAAGTGGCGGTTGACCGTATCGAAGGAGGCAAGCAGGCGCTCACGCCCTTCCTTGTTCAAATTCTGGATCGCGGCCCGCAGCTTCTTGATCGCCTCGACCAGATCAGTCTGCTCGGCAATCAGGGTTTCACGCTTCGTCTCGATTTCCGTGAGTTCGTCATCAGCGCGCAGATTGACCGCGCCGATGCGTTCGCGCTCCGCCTTCAGGTTGTGGAGGCGGCGCTCGACGTCAGCCGCCGGCGGCGTCTCATCGCCGGGCTGCAGTCCGGCCATTTCCGGCAATTGTTCCGGAGTCGATTCGAGTGCGTCGGCAATGACGCGCACCGTGTCGGCCAGGCGGGTATTGGCCGCATCAACCCGCGCTTCGGTGCGGGCGCGCGCCTCACGGGTTTCCGACAGGGCGGCCAGCGCCACGCGGGCCGCGCGATCAGCGTCGGCCAGCGCCGTTTCCGCTTCCGCCAGATTGTCGGCAGCGGCCTTGCGTGCGCCTTCAGCCGTTTCGAGTTCGGCAACAAGCGCACGGCGCTTCAGAATGATTTCGCCGGGCACGGCATCGAGCGATTCCTTTTCCGTCGCTGCGGAGGCAATGCGCGCTTCAAATTCCGTGACCTGCCCCAATGCGCGCTCACGGCGCTCGGTCCAGCTTTTCGATTCGGACTGGATGGTTTCGCGGCGGCGGCGGCGCATGTCCGCTTCACGGGTCAGGGTCTGTTGGGTGGCGCGCGCCTCGCTTGCCGCGGCGCGGGCATCGGCCACGCGGGTGCGCGAATCCGCCAGTTCCTGCTCCAGTCCGTCGGAAATGACCAGCGAAGCCGCTGATTCGCGCATGCCGGCCAAACGCCCTTCGGATTCGGCGCGGGAGGCCTCGACCCGGCTCTTGGCTTCGCCGAGAGCCGACAGGCGGGCGGCGACTTCGTTCCGGCGGCGTTCCGACTGCTGAAGACGCTGGCGGGCGCCATCCAGATTTTGCCGGGCACGGCGGGCTTCATCATTGGCCGCATGATCAGCCTGTGAGGCGGCGCGGACAGCGGCGAGCGCTGCTTCCAGCTCCTGCCGCATCTGATCGGCAGCCTTGCGCGCTTCCGCCGCCTCGATCTCCAGATCGGCCAGCCGGTTCTTTTCCGCCAGACGGCGCGCGGCGGGCGTTGGCGCTTCTGCCGCGGTCGAGAACCCGTCCCAGCGCCAGAGGTCGCCCTCGGCAGAGACAAGCCGCTGACCGGGCTTGAGCAGTTCGCGCAGACGCGGCGCATCAACCCGGCGCACAACGCCGATCTGGTTGAGGCGGCGCTGCAAAGCGGCCGGCGCCTGAACCACTGCGCTGAGCGGGCGCACGCCCTCCGGCAGAGCCGGATCGCTGTCCGCGCCAGAGGTCACGCTCCAGTTGGCCGGTGCAGAGGCTTCCAGAGATGCGTCAAGATCGTCGCCCAGCGCTGCGCCCAGCGCCATCTCAAAGCCCTTCTCGACCTTGATCGCCTCAACCACCGGCGGCCAGAGATCGGAGCCCGCATTGGCGAGCAGCTTGTTGAGGGTTTTGACTTCGGTATCGAGCCGCTGTGCCTTGCGGTCAGCCTCCTGCACGGGACCGCGCAAGCGCTGTTCATTCTCGCGCGCGGCAGCGATGGCGGCACGGGCGGCTTCGACCTGCGTTTCAGCGACCTGCGCTGCTTTTTCGGCGGCAAACATGGCCTGCTGTAAGGGCGCAGGATCCGCATCGGGGCCAAGGCTCGCCTGCACCTGCTGAAGATCGCGCTCGACCCGGGCGAATTCGTCGGCAAAGCGGCGCAGACGCTGCTCCTCATCGGCAATGGCGCGCTGGGCCGCATCACGCCGCGCCGTCAGATCGGACACCCGCGCCTGAATATCGCCAAGCGCCTGCTCAGCCCGCTGCAACGTAGCTTCGGTTTCAGCCAATTTTTGAGCGGCTTCGGCGCGGGCAGCTTCTGACCCCTCATCCTCACCGGCTAGCGCTGCTTCCTCTTCGGCGAGACGGGTCAGCGTCACGGCTGCGTCGGCAGCGAGCGCCTTTTCGCGCTCAATATCTTTCACGAGCTCTGTCGAACGGCGCTCAAGCTCTTCGAGCCGCTCCTTGGCGCGGCGCTCATCCGCATCCAACGCTTGCCGGGCCAATGTCAGCCGCTGCAAGGCGGCTGCGGCCACGGCTTCCTGCTCACGCAACGCGGGCATCGCCGCCGCTGCAGCGGCCTGATCACGGGCGGTGCGCGCCTGCTCTGCCGTGCGGTCCGCCACATCGCGGGTTTCCGCCTCCAGCGTGCGCTCGGCCACCGCGAGTTGCTCGCGCGCCTCGCGATGGGCAATCAGCAGTGTGAGCGCTTCGAACTTGCGGATATCGGCGGCAATCACCTTGTACCGCTGGGCCTGCTTGGCCTGCTTCTTCAGGCTTTCCTGCTGCGTGTCGATCTCACGCATGACGTCTTCGAGACGCTGAATATTGTCTTCCGCCGCCTTCAACCGCAGTTCCGCCTCATGCCGGCGGGCATGCAGACCGGCAATGCCAGCCGCATCTTCGAGAATGCGGCGGCGCGCCTGCGGCTTGGCGGAAATGATTTCGCCGATCTGGCCCTGCCGGACCATGGCGTGAGAGCACGAACCCGTGGCCGCATCGGCAAACAGAATCTGCACATCGCGGGCGCGCACTTCCTTGCTGTTGATGCGGTAAGTCGAACCCTGCTCGCGCTCAATGCGGCGGGAAATTTCCAGCACTTCCGCATCATTGAACGCAGCGGGCGCAGTACGATCGTCATTTTCAAGGGTCAGCGCCACTTCCGCCATGTTACGGGCGGGACGGCTGGTGGACCCGGAGAAAATCACATCGTCCATGCCCGATGCGCGCATGGTCTTGTATGAATTTTCGCCCATGACCCAGCGCATGGCTTCAACAAGATTGGACTTGCCGCAGCCATTCGGGCCGACAACGCCGGTCAGGCCGGGCTCAATGAGAAACTCCGTCGGCTCGACGAAGCTCTTGAAGCCCATGATGCGCAGTTTCGTGAGTTTCATGCCTGTCCACTCAAACCCTGGTACGCGGCGAACGCGAATCGGGTTGGCGAACAGGCCAGCCCTAACCGTCAGCTACCGAGCAAAGGGGTCAGGATTTTGTCGAAATCTTCGATCGACAACGCCCCTTTGTACATCGTGCCATTTACAAAGAAAGTCGGGGTGGAATCGACCTTGAATTCGTTCTGGCCACGGTTTTTCACAGCTAAAACAGCATCGAGGTTCTTTTGATTGGTCAGGCAGGACTCAAACGCCTCCTGACTGATGCCCGCCTGCTTCACCAGGGCGGCCAGCGCATCGACCGGCTTCTCCGCAAAAGCCCAGCCCTTCTGCTGCTTGAAGAGCAGGTCGACCATGGCATGGTAGCGCGATTCGCCGCCAGTTTCGCCTGCGCAGCGCGCCAGCATGAAGCCGCCTGCCGCCAGCGGATCGAGCGGAAATTCGCGCAGAATGAACCGCACCTTGCCCGAGTCGATATATTTGGTCTTGAAGGCCGGGAAGGTCTTTTCGTGGAACGTGGCGCAATGGCCGCAGGTCAGCGAGGCATATTCCACCACGGTCACCTTGGCGTCTTTTGATCCGAGCGCCAGATCGGGCAGGCTGTTCGGCGCCATCAGCGCCTCGACAGGCACTTTCGCGCCCGGCGTCTGCGCCAGCGCATCACTGAGGACAAACGGCGCCAATGCGGCGGAGGCGGCGAGGCCAAGGGAAAAGCTGCGGCGGTTCATGGGACATCCGGCTGATTGCGTTGAGGCCGGTGCTTACACCCACAGCATGGCCAAGGAAAGGCAAAGCCGCTGCGCCGCAGGCACATCGCGCGTCACGCTTGTGTGAGCGCAGAACAAGGGCTTCTGCTGATCTGGCATGATCGGCCTTGGATCCTGATTTCTTCATTGCCGCATCCGCTTTTCGCGCCGGCCGTTATCCCGCTGAGGGCGGATGCCTAGCCGCCTGCCCGTTTCGGTTTGCCCGTGATCACCGCCGCGCCCAGCCGCACCAGCGCGGCATGCAAAGCCTCGTTCTCCACCCCCTCGGCTGCTGCGCTGGCCCGCGCGACCGCCTCCGGCGTCGGCTCGGGGATTGGCGCTTTTTTCCGCCGGCCGCGACCCACTGGACCCTGCTCGAGCCGCAGCCGGCCAATGCAGGCCCAGCCCAAATACCCGTTGATCCGTTCGATGATGACCGGCGCCCGGTGCTGCAATTCCAGAGCAAAGGCGCTTTCCACCCGCACATGCAGAATCGCCGGGTCGACAGTGTCATCCCCGCCCTTGCGGCGCGGCGACCATTGCACGCGGACTGGCTCGGACCGCCGGCCCAGCGCCTCGCCGACAATGTCGGA
>JAFLDC010000242.1 GCA_017302775.1 Sphingomonadales bacterium | reverse complement strand
GGCGGCGAGCCGTGTGATCTGCGCCGCGCTTTCGGGAACGGAGCGGGCGATGCCGACCTGCTCCAGCCGCATCCCCAGTCGGTTCAGCGCCGCAACGGTGGCCGGAGCCATGAACGTACCGCCAACCACCACGTCCGGCCGCAATGCCAGCACCTCCTCCACCGTTCCCGAAACGGCCGGGAAGCGCTGCGCGGCCGCCAGGTCCATCGAACTGGCGGCAGGATCGTGACTGTAGTGGGAGATCGCCAGGATCTGCGATGGATCAGCCACTTCGGCCAGGATCGCATCGGTGCAGGGATTCAGGCTGACGATCGTCGGCAGTCCTTGCCCCGCATCACGCGCGGGGGCTGCGGTACAGCCCACCAGCACCAGCGCGATCAGCGGGGCCAAGGCTCTTACCACGTGAGCCGCACCCCGGCATAAGCCGACCGGCCATAAGCGCCATAACCTTTGACCGTTTCGTAACGGGCATCGGTGACGTTCTCGATCCGGCCATACAGCGCAATCCGATCGCCCAGTGGCAAGCTGGCCCGCAAGGTCAGCAAGGCGTGACCGTCGATTACGGTGAAGTTGCCCGCATCATCAAAGCTGTCACCCACCAGCCGGGCGTCGGCCCCCAGCGCAAGGCTGGCCAGCGGCGTGGTCCAGTCGAGCGAGGCCGACAGCGCATGGCGCGGGCGGCGGGCCAGTTGCTTGCCGGTCGCGCGGTTGGTCGCGTCGAGGAAGGTATAGGCCGCGCGGACCGAGAAGTTATCGGAAACCTGCGCCGCGCCTGCCAGCTCGAAGCCCTGGGCACGGGCCCGGCCAATGTTGAAATAGCCGGTGGGGAAAACGTAATCGATGAGGTTGGTGCTGTCGCGGCGGAACAGGGTCGCGGCAAAGTGCCCCTTGCCATCGGAGCTGCCATATTCCAGCCCGGCATCGAATGCCTCGCTGGTCTCTGGCTCAAGTCCGGGATTGGCCCCATAGCCATAGAGCTGCGACAGGGTCGGCGCCTTGAAGCCCTGCCCCCACGATGCGCGCAGCCGCCAGTTTCCGCCCAGCGCCCAGCTGCCATTGGCACCGAAGGTCGCGTGACGACCGAACCGGTCGTGATCGTCGATCCGCCCGCCCCCGGTCAGGTGAACGGCATTGGTGTGATATCCCAGCAGGACGTGTCCACCGATCGCGCGCGCGGACTGGTGCGGATCGAAGGTCGTGGCATAGCGCGACCAATCGCCGTCCGCGCCGAAATCGAGCTGGACAGAGTCAGTCAGATCGGCCCGGCCAGTCAGATTGACATGAACGGACCTCCCACTCGTCTCGAAATTGGGGGCGGAGCCATAGGTTGGATCGAAATAGGCCCGGCGGGTGTCGGACAGCGCCAGGCGGCTGCTCAGTTCAAAACCGTCGCCATCATAGTCCAGGCCGACCCGGCCCGCGCCTTGGCGGGTGGTCTGGTATTCAGGCGTATCGCTGAACACGCTGTAGGTCGGCGCGGGATAGCCATCGAACCCAACCCGGCTATCGGCATAGCGGCCGGCGGCGTTGATGCGGAAATTCGCACCGAGGTTTAGCGAACCCTGGCCGCTCACCTGCCACTGGCGGAACGCATCCGGCTCGGTGCCGCCCGCGAATGCCGAGATGCCGTCGCTGCTGAGATAGCCGCCGTTCAGGGCGAGCGACGCACGTTGGCCAGACAGGCCAAATCCGGCGCTGGCGTCAATGGTGTCGTGGGCACCATATTCCAGCGTGCCACGCGCGCCAGGCCGGGTGTCGCTGGAAATGGCAAGCACCCCGCCAATAGCATTCGAACCCCAGGCCAGACTGTTCGAACCGCGCAGCAGTTCGATCCGGCCGATCCCGCGAGCCAACAGCGTGCCCAGATCAAACCCGCCAGAAGGCGCCGCTGTGTCGTCCATGCGGATACCGTCGATCGTGACCAGCAGCTGTTCGGAGTTGGCCCCGCGCACGAACAGGCTGGTCTGACTGCCAAGGCCACCACTGCGGGCCAGCGACACGCCGGGGAGGCGTTCGATCCCCCGGATCGGGTCAGCCCCCTGGATGGTGGCAAGGTCTTGCGCCGTGATGACTGCGATCGACTGACCGCTATCGGAACGCCTGGACCACAGTCCGGTGGCGGTAACGGTGATTTCGCTATCGGAAACACCGCGTTGCCCCAAGCCAGCTTCGCAATCCGACGTCCATTCTCCGCACGGCAGCGCAGCATCCTGAAGCGGCGGTTTCTTGCCATCCGCCCAGGCCGGCGAGACAACAGCCAGCGAACAACCCAGCAAAAACAGATATTTCATAAGCATTCCTCAAACCAATGAACGAATGCCGTTCATGGCGAGGCGGCCCGCACGAAATCGCGGGTCCCTGCTTACATCCGGTACACCCCGCCCGGCTGCGGAACGACCGTCATGGGCAGGTCTCCTGGCTTCCGGATCGTTGCTTTGCGCCCGCCTTCCCGGGCATCAGCCCAGTGGCACGTGGGACGCATCGCTCCCCGGTCACAGTTGCGGGGGCAGCGCAGGTACTTCACCTGCTTCCCTCTTAGGTCCGGTTTCCCGGACAACCGATGACGTGGCTGGGGCTCTACCGCGCTATGTCCCGCTGCGCAAGTTGGGGCTTTTCTTAACCGCTTAACGCTATGGCCGCGAAACGTCCCGGTCCGGAACGCCATCATTTTCCCGGTGGAATTGCCTGCCGATCGAGACTACGCGCGCAGCGCGTCATATGAGCTGACAGAACCGGATGAACCAATCTTTCGCCCTGCCCTATGAACCACGCCCGCGCGATTTCACCGCACGGCTGAAGCGGCGCGGCCTGCGCAAGCTCGGTTCGCGGGCGCGGCGCAAGCACATCGGCCGCCGTGCCCTGGTGTTGCTGACAGCGGTGGCCGTCCCCGCGCTGGCCGCGCCCGATGGCTGGCAGCCGTTCGATATCGGCACGGCCGGCTCTGCCGAATTGGCGCTGGAGCCGATGCCGTTCGAACAGCACGGCGCCTCGTTTCCGGGATCAGCGTTCTACTATCTGACCTCCGACGAGAGCGAACCCACCGCTTTGGCCGATGCCCAGTTCGCCACCGACGGCACCATGGCCAGCCTGACGGACTTTGCCGGTGGTCCGGTCGCGCGGGCAATGCGGATGGACCTGTCAGGCATTGACCGGACCCGTGCGCTCGATTGCCTGACCGCCGCCATCTATTATGAGGCCGCGAGCGAGCCCGATCAGGGCCAGCGGGCCGTTGCCCAGGTCGTCCTTAACCGGGTTGCGCATCCGGCCTATCCCAACACGGTCTGCGGGGTAGTCTATCAGGGGAGCGAACGCGTCACCGGATGCCAGTTCAGCTTTACCTGCGATGGCGCCCTGGCCCGTAGACCTTCGGCGTTCTTCTGGGACCGGGCACGGCGAACGGCCATGGCCGCGCTGTCCGGTTACGTCGAGCCGTCAGTGGGTCTGGCGACGCATTATCACACCATCCAGATCCACCCGTACTGGGCACCCAGCCTGAACTTCATCACCACGATCGGCGCGCACCGCTTTTACAGCTTCAAGGGCAAGGCCGGGCAAAGCGGCACCTTCCGCTTTGCCTATGCTGGCGGCGAGCCGATGGCAGCGCCGCATGCCCGCAACCCCGCGGCAGACAAGATCGCGGATCCCGTGCTTGATCCACTTGCGCTGCAAAAGGCCTATGACAGCGGCTTGCAGTCTGCAGTTCAGGCTAACCCGGGAGCGCTCAATCAGGCCGGTGATGTTGGCCAGGCACCGGCCCGTCCGGCACCGGCACCGCGGTATGCCCCCGATGTGGAGCAGCGCGGCGGCGACCGCCAGTACACGGGTGACAAGCTGCCGGACACCACCGGTGTGAAGCCGGAATTTCAGAACTCCGGCAAATGGATCGGCAATCCCGGCGGCTGATCGGATTTGGTAAACGTGCGGCAACCATAGCCTCACACGAAGACTTAGCGAGGCGGCGCTAAGGCAGCTTTCGGTGTCGCAACCAGATCCAGACAAAAGAAGCCGCGCATGACCTTTCGATTTGCTGCTGCCCGTCAGGCAGTATTGCCGAACTATGTACCCCGGACCCGGATCGTGCGGATCGCGGCGCTGGCCGCCAATGACAATGACGATGAGGCACACCACGCCGCAATCCTGCGCCCGGCGCTGGGCCATTTTTCCCGGCTTGGATTGTCGGCGGCCGCCAATGCGCGCGACCATGCGCGACAGGCATATTTCGCGGATGACCGGCAGGCCTTCCAGCATTGGCTGGCGATCTGCCGCGCCTTGGACCGGCGGATGGCGGTGGCACTGGTCAGCAATCTCGCCCGCCGCCCGCAACGCTAGCCCCTGCCTGCCACAAAACACTGGTATCGCAGCGAAGCGCCCCCGAACGGCTCGACCGATCGGGGGCGCTTCGCCATAGCCTCAGCAAGCGGCTGGCTTGTATATTTGCAATTGCGAACTATTATCAGCAAATAGTTGGTCGTACGACCTTTTACCGGGTTGCAATCGCGGATTCACCAGCCTAGGGCGACTGTAATCAGCCGGACCCCTGCTCCCTGCGGGATGGGACAGGTCGTCCGTGTGCCAGCCGCGATCCCGCGTTCAGGGAAGGATACTGTCGCTCTATGGCTCGCAAGAAGATTGCCCTTATCGGTGCAGGTATGATCGGTGGGACGCTTGCGCACCTCGCCGCGAAGAAGGAACTGGGCGATATCGTTCTGTTCGACATCGCCGAAGGCATGCCCCAGGGCAAGGCGCTCGACCTGAGCCAGTGCGGCCCGGTCGAAGGGTTCGACGCAAAGATCACCGGCACCAATGACTATGCCGATATCGCCGGAGCCGACGTCATCATCGTCACCGCCGGGGTTCCGCGCAAGCCGGGGATGAGCCGTGATGATCTGCTGGGCATCAACCTGGGCGTGATGAAGGCCGTGGGCGAAGGGATCAAGACCCACGCGCCCGATGCTTTCGTGATCTGCATCACCAACCCGCTCGACGCAATGGTCTGGGCGCTGCGTGAATTCAGCGGCCTGCCACACAACAAGGTCGTCGGCATGGCT
>JAFLDC010000241.1 GCA_017302775.1 Sphingomonadales bacterium | reverse complement strand
GTCCAAACCTATGATGCGCGGCGTAGGATTATCCTGCCAGATGCATGGCGCAGCAGATCGGTTTGGATAACCATTTTGGTGCAAGTCGTGATTGCCGTAGTCTACACGACCCCGTGGGATAACTATCTTGTTGCCACCCGCGTGTGGTGGTATAACCCCGGCTTGGTGACGGGCTTCGTCATTGGCTACGTACCGATTGAAGAGTACACCTTTTTCGTGCTGCAAACGGTCTTGATGCCGTTGATCCTGGCGGACGGACCCTCGCGGCTCGTCCTGGAGGGCGGAACACACAACATGCTGGCTCCGCCGTTCGATTTCATCGAGCGGACCTTCCTGCCGATCATCAATCGCATGGGACCGCATGTTTCCGCCCGCATCGTGCGGCACGGTTTCTACCCGCGCGGCGGCGGACGGATCGAGGTCGATATCACTCCGGCTCCGCTCGCGCCGATCGATTGCATCGAACGCGGCGAGCAGCTTGGCGTTTCGGGAGAAGCATTGTTCGCCGGGCTGCCGTTCGAGATCGCCGAGCGCATGCTGGCACGCGCCCGGCGCGATCTGGGCACTTGGCCTGACGATACTTTTGCCGTGCGCGAACTTCCTGCGGATCAGGGCCCGGGCGTCATCCTGATGCTGGAAGCGCGCTATGCCCATGTGACCGAAGTCGTCAGCGGCTTCGGCCAGCTTGGCATCCCTGCGGAACGCCTGGCCAAGACCTGCGCAGCGCGGATGCATGGTTACATCGAGGCGTCAGCATTTGCCGGCCCGTTCCTGGCTGATCAGCTTATCCTGCCGTTCGCGCTGGCGGGGGGCGGATCGCTCACCACCGTGAAACCGAGCCAGCATACATTGACGGCTATCGACATCGCCAAGCGCTTCACCGGGAAGCGGATCGCGCTGACAAGGCAAGGCGGCGGTGAGCATTTGCTGACGGTGGGATGAGCCGAACTCGACACACCGATCAGCACCCTGGGGCAGCTATCAGCGCCACGATGCGATACCCGCATTCACACTGGCAACGGAATTGAAGATCGTTGCTGCCTGACGACTGGCAATCCGGCTTGCGCGACACTCAATGACCCCTTGCAAGGTAGGCCGCGCTCCAGAGCTGGGCTGCGTTGGATTCGTCCGCATCAGCAGACGCGGCACCGAAAGCAGCAGGCACGATCTTGCCCTGCCTGTTAGTCCATGACCACAATTCCGAATTGGCAAGCTTGCGGTTGGTATTGATCAAGCCACGCAGAAGATCGCGGAAGCGGGCCAGTTCGGTGCGGGTTTGCGGCTGTAGGTCCCGGCGCTGCAATTGCCGGTCCAGGCCCGCCAACATGAGCGCCTGCTGCCACGACCATACCACTGCGCCGTGATAGGCCGCGCGCGAGAAACGCGCATGCAATTCGGGCGGAGCAAAGGTAGCATTGGCGACGACCATTCCGGCCGGGGTCATCAACCCCGCCGGATAGGGCCGCGCTGCGGCTGTCACCATCCGCTCCAGCTCGGAGCTGGGCGGATCAGCGAACAGAAAGGCGAAGCCCAAGTCCGAATGTAGGACAGGAATGGCGCGCCCGGCATCGTCGAGCGCGAGCGCGGGAAAGGTCAGGCCTTGCGCCGGGACCGAACCCAGAGCGGGTTCAACCGGCAAGCCATCGCTTGCCGACTGGGCCACGATCGCTGCGCGCGCCGTGGCCTGATCGACGGTCAAGTCGAACAGCGCCGGGGCCCTGGCCTGCCAGACTGCGGCCATCCTCGCCGTCTCGCGCAGGCGCTGGTGTCCGGCCTGATCGAGCCATGGATCGAGCAGTCCCGATGCTTCCAGCCGGGCCGCCAGGGCCAGCCCCGAAGGCATCAGCACGGCATTCACATCATAGGGATAGCGCCCCAGGCCAAGGCCATCCTCGCTGTCACGCCAGTTGCCGACATTGAGCCCGGGCTTGATCCGGACCAGATTCTGCGGGCGCGGATCGGCGGCAAAGGCTTTGCCCATGGCGGCGATCTGTTCAAGATTGGCAACCAGCGCCGCGCCGTGGCTACGCCCGGCAATGCCCCTCGACCCAAGGAACGCCTTGGCAGTCTGGCGACTACGCGGATCGTCCAGCAACCAGTGCCCCGCGACCAGCGCCAGCAGCGGCGTGCCATCGATCATCTTGTAATCATAGACCGGCGCATCGCTTTTCGTGCCATCGCTGCGCAAGTGACTGAGCACGGCAAATTCGCCAATGTCTTCTTCGTGGGCAACGTCACCGTCGGGGGATAGCCGGTCGAGCACGGCGCCGAGCCCGGCCTCGACCGCCTGGGGTTTCAGCACCGGCATCAGCAGCCTGACGCTCATCAGAGTATCGCGCCCGAAATAGGTGTTGAAGCGCCAGGATCCGGCGAGAAATTTTTCGCGGTAGGACAGGAATTCCAGCGTGTTGCGCGCAGCCGGATCCTTCGCCGCCCGGCTGGTCAGCAATTGTCCTCCGGCAATCGGGGTCATGGGCTTTTCGCCGCTTTGCGCGGTGATCCGCAGCGCGATGCGGCCGTCTGGTCCAGCAACAATCTGTTTGCCCTCGATCCGCCCCGCCAGAACTTCGAGCGAGAGCCGGTAGCCTGCCGCGCCGTCCAGCCGGTCGCGCTGCCAGACCAGGCCGCGCGGCAAGGCACGCGGCGAAGCGGTCACTTCGCCCGGCTGGCTCCCGGTAAATTCGAAATCGCGCAGCACCCTGACGCTGGAAAGTACTGCCTGGCCCAGTTCAAGTCGGGGCGTTGCAATCGAGACGTTCGAAACGATCCCATAGAGCGGACGGCCCAGGCGATCTTTGGCGATGCTCGATCTGGGCGCGGTGTCGATCCGCCAGCGCGCGGCCTCGCCGGCCGCGCCGAACCACAGACCAACCCCGCTGTTGCCCGCCGGAAAGGCCACGATCAGCCTTGGCTTCGCCCCCGATCGCAGCAGCATATGCGCGGCGACCGGGCCCTGGCGGTAGAAGGCGTTGAGATTGCGGCCTTCCTCGATCTGATAGGCCAGCGCCGGGGCTGGCGCGGGCGGCCGAGCGGAAACCGGAACGGCCAGCGCCAGCGCTGTTGCGCCGCAAAGCCACCAGCGCCCGTTCATCCGCGCAGCACCAGTCCGCCCCAGGGCGGCAGGATTGCGCGCCCGCCCTCGACCCGGCCGGGCAGGCCGTAGTGGCAATCGGTCCAGTCGCCCTGGGGAAGGTCCTGCACCGCCTCGTTCGAACCCAGATTGAACAAGCACAGCAGTTGTTCGCCGCCATCGGCATCGCCGCGGGTGAAGGCCAGGAGCGGCTCGGGCACATCGAGAAAGGCGATCTCGCCCAGCCGCAGGGCTTGGTGCGCCTTGCGGAAAGCAATCATCCGGCGGGTCAGCGCCAGGGTTGAGTTGGGATCAACCTCCTGCCGGTCAACTGCCAGTGCGGCGTGGCGCGGATCGACCGGCAGCCAGGGCTCGCTCGCCGAAAACCCGGCGTTGGGCGCATCGGCCCGCCAGGGCAGCGGCGTGCGGCAGCCATCGCGGCCGAGGCTGTCGGGCCAGAAGCGGATGCCCTCGGGATCGCGCAACCGCTCATAGGGCACTTCGGCCTGGGGCAGGCCCAGCTCGTCGCCCTGATAGAGGAAGATCGTTCCGCGCAAGCACAGCAGCAGACCCATCAGTGCCTGCGCGAAATCATCGCCCGCCGCCGCGCCACCCCAGCGGGTCCGGGCGCGCACCACATCGTGGTTGGAGAACGACCAACTCGGCCAGGCGGTCTTGCTGGTCCAGCTTTCCAGCGCCGAGCGGATCAGGCCGGCGGTAAGCGGTCCGTTTTCGAGCAGCAGGAAATTGTAAGCGGTGTGGAGCCGCCCAGGCTCGGTATATTCGATGCTGCGGGCAATATAGCTGTCGCTGCCAATCTCGGCGACGGTCATCAGTTCGCCGTGCCGGTCAATCTCGCGGCGCAGTTCGGCCATGAATTCGAGGTTCTCTGGCTGCGATCGGTCATAGAGGTGACGCTGGTGCCAATAGGGCCGGTCAAACCCGCCGTTGTCCGATTTCGGCGGATTGGAACGCAGCAGCGGATCGTGGAAATAGAAGTTCGCGACATCAAGACGGAACCCGTCGATCCCCCGCTCCAGCCAGAACCGCGCGACCGCAAGGATCGCGGCGCGAACCTCGGGATTGTGAAAATTGAGGTCGGGCTGTTCGGACAGGAAATTGTGCATGTAATACTGCTTGCGGCGCGATTCCCACGACCAGGCCTGGCCGCCGAACAGCGAAATCCAGTTGTTGGGCGGGCCGCCATCGGGCCGGGCGTCGGCCCAGACGTACCAGTCTGCCTTGGGATTATCGCGCGAGGCACGGCTTTGTTTGAACCATTCGTGCTGATCGGAAGTATGCGAATAGACCTGGTCGATCACCAGTTTGAGCCCGGCGGAATGGGCCGCATCAAGCAGCGAATCGAAATCGGCCAATGTGCCGAAACTGGGATCGACCGCGCAGTAATCGGAAATGTCGTAGCCGAAATCGCGCATTGGAGATTTGAAGAACGGGGAGATCCATACCCCGTCCACGCCCAGCGCGGCCAGATAATCGATCCGTGAATGCACGCCAGGCAGATCGCCCACTCCGTCGCCGTCCGAATCGCAAAAGCTGCGCGGATAGACCTGGTAAATCACTCCGCCCCGCCACCATTCGGCCATGCCGGCAAACTCCCCTTATGTATATTCAGACTGGATACCTATCGCAGACCCGGAAGGTGAGCGAAAGCGTTTATGATATGCATTTCATAAATGATCTGCTAGGCACAGCGCAAGAGCCTTGAAGCAGGGCGTATCGGGAGAGGCGGGAATGGCGATTGGCGGCAGCAATGATGCGGGGCAAATCGTGTCGGGCAAGGCAGAGGCTTCGCTGGCCGCGAAACTGGCGCTGGGGCTGGGTTACGCCGTGTTTGCCGTGCTGCTCAACAGCGTGGGCACGGTGATCCTGCAATCGATCGGCTATTTCCACGTCGACAATGTCACCGCCAGCACGCTCGAAGCTTTCAAGGATCTGACCATTGCGGTGGTCTCCTTCGCG
>JAFLDC010000240.1 GCA_017302775.1 Sphingomonadales bacterium | reverse complement strand
AGTTACGTTAACTACTACGTGGCCAATGGCGCGGTCATCGCCGGGCAGTTCGGGGACAAGCAGGCCGACGGCAGGGCCCGCGAGGTGTTGCAGGATATCTACCCCGGTCGCCGGGTCGAAATGATCAACATCGACGCCATTGGTGAGGCAGGCGGCGGCATTCATTGTGCCACCCAGCAGCAACCGAAAGCCAGGACGTGAGTGGAACCGGACGGGCAATTTCCAGCTGGCTCGAGCGCCACGCAAAGGCGATTCAATCGGTTAGCAGTCTGGCGACGATGTTCATTGCGCTGCTAGCTCTGATTGGCGTGAAAGCGCAGATCGATGCCGCCGCGAGATTACAGCAGGAGCAGTCCGCACGCGACATTTACCGCGAATATCTCAACCTTTCGATATCCCGGCCGGAATTCGCCGATCCGGATTACTGCGCAATCCAGGGCGGCTCACAAGAAACCGCGTATGAAAACTACGTCGAGTATTTGCTCTATACCGGGGATCAGCTGCTCGCGACATCTTCAGCGTGGGAGCCGACGCTGCTTGAACACCTGGCGCCGCATCGTGAATTGCTGTGTAGCGACCATGATTGGGCTGACGATTCGCCGCAGATCAAAGGTCTGATAAACACCTTCAAGGCGCAGAAGTGTACTTCATTTACAAGTTCTTGCAGCAGATGAGTGTCTCGGTGACGCAGGCCGCTCTCCCGTCACGGACGCTGCTGGAACCATATGGCAGGACGGGCGGGTATGTGGATTGTTTTATTGCCGATCTGCGACAAGCGGTAACGCTGCCGGATTTGATCACAGCCTTTTACACCAGCTGGGCATTTCGTCCGGAACGATGGTTGCTGGGGGGGCTGCTGGGCAAGCATGCCGATAACGCCGCTGTTGCTCGATTGGCATCGGGTGAAATCGACCGCTTTTCGGCCTGGAGCGTCGAAGCGCGCTGCGACGATGAAATTCTGCTGTGCGACTATCAGGGCAAGACCCGATCATGGCTGATGGTCCAGTCGCAGGCGGGCGGTACGAGAGTGCATTTCGGTTCCGCCGTGGTGCCCGCCAAATCGCGGGTCGACCGGATGGCATTCGCCGGGCTGCTGAGCTTTCACAGATGGTACTCGCGCCAACTGCTCAAGGCGGCTGTGTCGCGGCTTTAGTGCTATTTGCAGTACGACCGCCCGCTGAGCTCCAGATGCAGGTGGTCCCTGTGCGCCGCGTTGTATGCGGGGCCAAGAACGGTGCCAAAGCGTTTGCAGGCACTGGCGTGGATTGCGGTGAAAAACTTTCGAACCTTGGGTGACTGATCGTTCCAGTTACCAGATACGGTAATCCGCCTGCCATCGGCCAGGACAAAACCCGAGATATCGATGGCATTGGCGGTGGCGTGGGCGCTGCGCCGGCTCGATCCGGCGACGTTGCGGCAGTTGTAACTGCCCATGGTCTCGATCTTGACAATGGGGCTGCCCAGAATCTGCTGCGCGGCACGGTCTGCGCCAAAGCGGGCCCAGCCTGCAAAGGTATCAGCCAATGGGCAGGTTACCGGACCGAGATTGGAGAGCGCCAGCTTGGCATCGTCACTTTGCAGGCTGGCGATCCGGACGGTGCCCAACGTCGAGCAGCCGACGCCATAATACTTGTCGGGTATCGGGGTGAAGGCGGCTTTTCGCGCGCCGAGATCGGCCAGACAGGCGCGCACTTCAGGGCGTGGTGGCAGAACCTGGGCCGAGCGTTGCGTGACCTGACGTTGCTCCGGCGCCCGACCGCCCGGCAAGATCGAGCAGCCGCCCAGCAGCAGAATCAAAGTGGTTACTGGCAAGGTTACGCGCATGTCCGCAACTTGCCGCGAATTTGGTTACCAGCCGTGGTCCGGAAATGGTTAATAGCCGGCTAACCGGCGAACTGTGCCCGGTTTCGCTTGACTTGCCGCGGCCCGTCTCTAGGAGCGCCCCTGGGCCACGCGGTCCCAACGCCGCGCGTGCTCTCTGCAAGGAGAGACTACATGACTGTTGCAATGCCCGCGCGGAAGCCCGCGCGTCCGTTCTTTTCTTCCGGCCCCTGCGCCAAGCCGCCGGGCTACTCCCCAAACAAGCTCGCTACCGAATCGCTAGGCCGTTCGCACCGCGCCAAGATCGGCAAGTCACGGCTCGGCTATTGCATCGACCTGATGCGCGACGTGTTGAAGCTGCCGGACAGCCACCGAATCGGCATTGTGCCTGGCAGCGATACCGGCGCCTTTGAAATGGCGATGTGGACGATGTTGGGCGCCCGCGGCGTAACTACGCTGGCCTGGGAGAGCTTCGGCGAAGGTTGGGTCACCGATGCAGCAAAACAGCTCAAGCTCGATCCCACAGTGATCCGCGCAGACTATGGCCAGTTGCCCGATCTCGGTCAGGTCAATTTTGCCGATGACGTGCTGTTTACCTGGAACGGCACCACCAGCGGCGTGCGCGTACCGAATGGAGACTGGATCCCGGACGATCGCGCGGGCCTGACGTTTGCCGACGCGACCAGCGCAGTCTTTGCTTACGACCTGCCGTGGGACAAGATCGATGTCGCGACTTTCTCATGGCAGAAGGTGCTCGGCGGTGAAGGCGGCCACGGCGTTCTGATCCTGGGCCCGCGTGCGGTTGAGCGGTTGGAAACCCATACGCCGGCCTGGCCGCTGCCCAAGGTGTTCCGTCTGATGGCGAAGGGCAAATTGGCCGAAGGTGTATTCAAGGGCGAGACCATCAACACGCCATCGATGCTGGCGGTCGAAGACGCCATCTTCGCACTGGAATGGGCCAAGGAGCTGGGCGGGCTCAGCGGGCTGCAAACGCGCTGCAATGCGAATGCCGCCGCGCTCGACCAGATCGTTGCGGAGCGCGCCTGGCTCGGTCACCTTGCTGCCGATCCGGCGGTGCGTTCGAAGACATCGGTCTGCCTCACCGTCGAAGGCGCTGACGAAGACTTCATCAAGAAGTTCGCATCCCTGCTGGAAAAGGAAGGTGCGGCTTTTGACATCGCGGGATACCGTGATGCACCGCCGGGTCTGCGCATTTGGTGCGGGGCCACGGTTGAAGCCGCCGATATCGAAGCGCTCGGGCCCTGGCTCGATTGGGCTTACGAAACGACCAAATCCGCTTAAGGAACCGTCCGTCCTGAGTTTGTCGAAGGAGCGTCCTTTTCTTCAGCCTTGCGCCGAAGGTGATGGACCGGGCTTCGACAGGCTCAGCGCAGACGGGTTTGTTTTGCTCCCTCTGGAGATAAGATCATGACCAAACCCCGCGTACTCATTTCAGACAAAATGGATCCCAACGCCGCGCGCATATTCGAAGAGCGCGGCTGTCAGGTCGATGTGATCACCGGGGAGACCCCGGAGCAGCTGATCGCCCGGATCGGCGACTATGATGGCCTTGCGATCCGTTCCTCGACCAAGGTCACCAAAGACGTTCTGGCCGCCGCCGGGAACCTCAAGGTTGTCGGGCGGGCCGGGATCGGCGTCGATAACGTCGACATTCCTGCCGCCTCGGCGCAGGGCGTGGTGGTGATGAACACCCCGTTCGGCAACTCGATCACCACCGCTGAACATGCCATCGCTCTGATGTTCGCTTTGGCGCGTCAGATCCCGGAAGCAAATGCCCAGACCCAAGCCGGAAAATGGCCCAAGAATGATTTCATGGGCGTTGAAGTGACCGGCAAGACACTCGGCCTGATCGGGGCGGGCAACATCGGCTCGATCGTCGCCAGCCGCGCCCTTGGTCTGAAGATGAAGGTCGTCGCTTTCGATCCGTTCCTGACCCCCGAACGTGCCGTGGAAATGGGCGTCGAGAAAGCCGATCTGGATACACTGCTGGGCAAGGCCGATTTTATTACGCTGCACACCCCGCTGACGGACCAGACCCGCAATATCCTGTCGAAGGAAAATCTCGCCAAGACCAAAAAGGGTGTGCGGATCATCAACTGCGCGCGCGGCGGGTTGATTGACGAGGCGGCGTTGAAGGAAGCGATGGATGCTGGTCATGTCGCTGGCGCAGCACTCGACGTGTTCCAGACCGAGCCGGCCAAGGAATCGCCGCTGTTCGGTACGCCGGGCTTCATCTGCACTCCGCACCTGGGGGCTTCGACCAACGAGGCGCAAGTCAACGTAGCGTTGCAGGTTGCCGAGCAGATGGCTGATTATCTGGTCAACGGCGGTGTCACCAACGCGCTTAACGTGCCCAGCCTTTCGGCTGAGGAAGCGCCCAAGCTGAAGCCCTATATGGCGCTGGCAGAACAGCTTGGTTCGATGGTCGGACAGCTCACCACCGGGGCAATTCCGCGTATTTCGATCCATGCCGAAGGCGCTGCGGCAGAGCTTAACATCAAACCGATCGTCGCCGCGGTGCTGGCCGGGTTCCTGCGGGTGCAATCGGACACGGTCAACATGGTCAACGCCCCGTTCCTGGCCAAGGAGCGCGGCATGGAAGTGCGCGAGGTCAAGACCGAAAAGGCCGGCGATTACCACACTCTGATCCGCGTTTCCGTCAAGACCGATGCCGGCGAACGCTCGGTTGCGGGTACACTGTTCTCCAACAGTGAGCCGCGGTTAATCGAACTGTTCGGCATCAAGGTCGAGGCCGAAATGGCCGGGCACATGCTCTATGTTGTTAATGAGGATGCCCCCGGCTTCATCGGCCGGATCGGCACTTTGCTGGGTGAAAACGCGATCAACATCGGGACGTTCAACCTGGGCCGCCGCGAAGCGGGCGGGGAAGCAGTGTTGTTGCTCAGCGTCGACAGCCCGGTCAGCGCCGACCTGCTCGACCAGGTTCGCACGCTCCCCGGCGTCAAGCGGGCGATGCCGCTGGCGTTTTGAACGGATTAGGCCCACTGGCCGGCAAACACTGAAAGGGACTGACGATGTTTGCCGGCCAGCTTGCACTTGTGATTTCCGCAATGTTTACGGGTGCGGCGTTCTACATCAACTTTGCCGAGCATCCGGCCCGAATGGGATTGCCAGCAAAAGTTGCGGTCTGCCAATGGGCACCGTCCTACAGGCGTGGCTTTGCCATGCAGGCGAGTCTTGCGGTCATTGGGGCACTGGCGGCCGTCGCCCAATGGTATCATA